>DAIOVR010000016.1:4994-6112 GCA_036758905.1 Beijerinckiaceae bacterium
TGGGGATGGGATCTCGCTTACAGTTCCGACAAATGGTTTTATCAAAATTATAAAATCGACTCTCCATCCGTCACATCTCTTGGAACAATCAAACGTGAGTCAACATCGACCGCCTTTTTACAAGGCAAAGGCGATCACAGCTTCTTCGATGGTCGAGGATACTATTTTCAATCGCTGCTGACCGAAGATAATCAGCTTCATCAGCCGCTGATCTTGCCGGTCGTCGATTATGACCGCCGCTTTCACCTTAATGGCCCGATTGCCGGAGAGCTCGCGCTTACGACAAACCTAACCAATGTATCGCGTTTGGAAGCCGATATTGGCTCACTTAATAGCAGTTGTGTTGCGCCCTATACTTCCACGAATTGTTACATGCGCGGTGTTGGCGGCAACTATAGCCGCTACACAGCCGAGATTGCTTGGCGGCGGAGTTTTATCGATCCCGTAGGGCAATCCTGGACACCTTTTGCTTCGTTCCGGGGCGACACGGCCTATACGACTCTTTTTAACAATGGCGATGTGAATTCATCCCAGTCTAACTTGATTGATGCCACCGACACAGGTTTAGCCCGGAGCATGCAAACGGTTGGTGTGACCTATCGCTATCCGTTCATTGCCTCGAATAAATTTGGCAACGGCGTCTTCGAACCGATCGTGCAGGTTATTGCCCGTCCGAACGAAACCAATATTGCTCAATTGCCCAATGAAGATTCACAAAGCCTTGTCTTCGACGATACCAATCTTTTCGCCGTCGATAAATTTTCTGGCTATGACCGAATTGAAGGCGGATCACGGGCGAATGTTGGCGGTCAATTTACCTTGAACATGAACAATGGTGCACGAACGAATTTCCTTGTGGGACAATCTTATCAGTTAAACGGGATCAATTCATTTGCTCAGAGGGATTTAGCGCTGGCGGGCGCAGATTCTGGATTGGATAAGACGACATCGGATTATGTATCCCGCCTTCAATTCATACCAACCAAAGACCTCAACTTTACATTGCGCGGTCGGTTTGATCCGCAAGGTATAGAGAGCCGCCGCTTCGAAGCTGAGACCAGCGCTCAATTCGGTCGGGTAGGCACAAGTTTGATTTATGCCAATTATGATGCGCAACC
>DAIOVR010000016.1:6212-26260 GCA_036758905.1 Beijerinckiaceae bacterium
ACCATTTTCTTCCGCCTGGCGTTGAGAACGCTTGGAACGATTGATGCGAAGTCATCGACCGGCAACGGATATTAATGGCTTACCGTGTCCATTGATAATCTTCCTCCCTTAAGAGACATCGTCGAAAAATACGGCCTTGCGGCTAAGAAGTCGCTTGGCCAAAATTTCCTTTTCGATCTGAACCTCACATCCAAAATTGCCCGCTCCGCAGGCGACCTTTCCGACATGACGGTTGTAGAAGTAGGTCCCGGTCCGGGCGGCCTCACGCGAGCCATTCTGGCGGCGGGCGCAAAGCGGGTAATTGGGGTCGAAAAAGACGAGCGGTGCTTGGCAGCACTGGAAGAAATTAGCGCCTACTATCCCAATCGACTTTCAATAATCTCAAACGATGCGTTATTAATCGATTGGCGCGCGTTATCTATCGAAGGTCCGTGCTGTGTTATCGCAAATCTACCCTATAATGTCGGAACTTTGCTGCTGACGCACTGGATCGGAGGCGCCGATTGGCCACCGCCCTTTGAGTCATTTACCCTCATGTTCCAACGCGAAGTTGCCGAGCGGATTGTGGCAACTCCGGAAAATCCCCATGATTACGGGCGTTTAGGCGTCTTATGCGGCTGGCGGACAGATGCTAAAATACTCTTCGACGTGCCCCCACAAGCTTTTAATCCGCCTCCAAAAATCACATCGTCGGTTGTAAAAATAACCCCTAAAATCAATCCATTACCATGCAATGTTAATACGCTGTCTAAAGTAACCCAACACGCCTTCGGTCAAAGGCGGAAGATGCTAAGACAAAGCCTCAAAGGCTTGGGCATCGATCCGATAAGGCTTTGTAATGACGTAGGAATTGATCCCACAGCTCGTGCAGAAACCGTTCCCGTGGAGATGTTTGTCGCCTTAGCAAATCGTCTTGATCAACAGTAATCAGTCTACTTCGGCGATCAATTGACCGACGAATTGCCCAAGCCCTGTTTGTCTTTCACGGCGAAGTCTTTCTGCCGCTAGAATAATTCTCAGACGCGAAAATGTTCGGTCCAAATCATCGTTGACCAATACATAACTATATTCCGTCCAACGAAGGATTTCCTTCTTTGCATTCGAAAGGCGCTTTTCGATTACCTCCTGACTATCTTCAGCGCGCCGCTCTAGTCTTGAACGAAGCTCTGCCATTGATGGAGGAAGTATAAAAATACTGACGACATCGTCTGGAGCATTGGCAACAAGCTGTCTCGTACCCTGATAATCGATATCGAAAAGAATATCTTTTCCGGATTCAAGTGCCTTTTCTACCTCTCTACGCGGCGAACCGTAATGATTACCGTGAACTTCTGCCGATTCAAGAAGATCACCCCGCGACTTCATCGAGAAAAACTCATTCTCGGATATGAAATAGTAATGAATACCTTCCACTTCGCTTGCCCGACGCTCGCGGGTTGTAACAGAAACCGATAGAGACAGGCTCGGTTCCTGTTCGCGAAGTAATCGGGTCAACGTCGTTTTACCAGCCCCTGACGGAGACGACAAAACAAACATAAGTCCGCGCCGGCTGACAGTTTCGTTAGCAAGATGGGCAATCATTCGGTTGCTAATCCTTGATGGCTACAGAATACAACGCGTAATGCGCTGCTCTCATCTTTCGATCAAGCGAATTGATCTTTAATTTAGTCGGCAATGTTGGGTTGGTCTACAGCGCCATCCGCACCAGACTTCTTCTTTACAGGCTGCTTAGCTGGTTTAGTCTTAGCAGACGGTACCTGAGGCGATGCCGGAACCTTCGAGGCACTTGTCGGATCGGCAGATTCAATGGGGACCACTGCTTTTGGTGCCCCAACGACAGTTCCAGACCCTGAATCAGCCGGTTTATCCGATTCAATTTGCCGCCATTTCAATACATTCTTTTGATGTTGTTCTAACGTTTCAGCAAATACATGCCCACCAGTACCGTCTGCAACGAAGTATAACTCTTTTGTTTGCGATGGATTAGCGACTGCCTCTAGCGCAGCTCGCCCAGGATTTGTTATCGGACCCGCAGGCAAACCCGGAATTAGATAGGTATTATAAGGAGTTGCCTGTTGTAATTCGGCTTTAGTAAGACCGTGACCTAACGAACCCTTCCCACCTACAAGCCCGTAAATCACCGTGGGATCGGATTGTAATGGCATTTTTAAACGAAGCCGATTGATAAAAACCGCTGCGACACGTGGTCTTTCGTCCGCCTTACCCGTTTCTTTTTCGACAACGGATGCAAGCGTAACCAAATCTAACGGGCTAGTTAATGGCAAATCCGAATTGCGTTTCGCCCATATTTCACGGACAAGCTTTGCGTGATCCTGCGCCATGTGATCGAGCATCTGAATCCGCGTCATCCCACGGGCAAATTTATAAGTTTCTGGTAATAATGTACCTTCTTTTGGAATATCTTTGATATCTCCAGACAATTCATTGGAATTTCGCAATATATCTACGATTTCATCGGACGTACGGCCTTCCGGAATTGTAACAGAATGGAGAATTGATTTCCCTTCGATCAGTGTTTCGGTAATTTGTTCAAGGCTGGCTTCTTTTCGGAATAAGTATTCGCCGCCTTTAATCTGAGAACTTTTTCCAGTCAGCTGCCAATAGAGCGTTAAAAGAAAACCTTTGTCGGTAACCCCTTCTCGTTCCAGCTGGTCGACTACGTCAGCCATACTCCCACGAACAATCACGACCCGATCGGCGGTAAGCGTTCCTGGTGCGGAAATCTGACGCTGAGCGATGATAAAAGCTGCCACAAAGATAAACAGGGCAATTACCAAGAAAGACAACAAACCACTTACAAAGTTTGTAAAAGGTCGCTCAGGCCGTTCCTTTTTTTCAGGTTCTGGAGGAAGTGGTACAGATTCGGGGTGAATTGCAGCCGCCGGACTTTTCAATACATTCCGGCGCATGAAACCACGCGTTTTTGGTCGCTCTATAGTCCCTTCATTTACTGGAGCGCTACCGTTTTCTTCCGACATCAAGCGAAACTTTCCAACGATAGGCGAACAGGACGAGGCGCGTTCACGCTACGCGCATGAATGTCACTAATGCTCGAATTTTCGGAAAACGAGAGAAGCATTCGTTCCACCGAATCCAAAGGAATTCGATAATGCCACATCGACCTTTCGCGCACGAGGTAAATGTGGGACCAAATCAATCGACGTCTCGACCGACGGATTGTCTAAATTTAACGTTGCCGGAACAATTTGATCTCTGATCGAGAGAATAGAGAATATCGCCTCAATTGCTCCAGCAGCACCCAAAAGATGCCCGGTAGCGGATTTTGTCGACGACATCGATACATGAGCCGTATCATTACCCAACATACGCTCAACCGCCCTCAGCTCGATCTCGTCACCCAATGGCGTCGATGTTCCGTGCGCGTTGATATAGTCCAAATCATGAGATTGAAGGCCTGCACGTTTAAGAGCAGCCATCATGCAACGATAGGCACCATCGCCATCCTCAGCCGGTGAGGTGATATGATAGGCATCACCTGACATGCCATATCCGATAACTTCAGCATAAATTTTTGCTCCGCGAGCCTTCGCATGCTCAAGTTCCTCGAGGACCACGACCCCGGCTCCCTCACCCATAACAAAACCATCACGGTCTTTGTCATAAGGACGAGATGCCCTGAGCGGATCGTCGTTAAACCCGGAGGATAATGCGCGGCAAGCTGCAAAACCTGCTAAGGATAAGCGGTTAACGGGCGATTCCGTGCCACCAGCCACCATAACATCGGCATCACCTAACATGATGAGTCTAGACGCATCGCCTATAGCATGAGCGCCGGTCGAACATGCCGTCACCACCGAATGGTTAGGGCCCTTTAAACCGTGGCGGATTGAGATCCATCCCGAAGCTAAATTGATAATCGCGCTGGGAATAAAAAATGGTGAAACCCTGCGAGGGCCCTTCTCGAACAACGTCACCGACGTTTCGTAAATCGTCCCTATGCCCCCAATACCCGAACCGACCATGACACCTGTCCGGTATCTTTCGTCCTCGGTCGTTGGCATCCAGCCGGAGTCTTCCAAGGCTTGTGTCGCCGCAGCTAACCCAAATACGATAAACTCGTCGGCCTTCCGCTGGTCCTTCTTGTCCATCCAGTCATCAGGGTTGAAGGTACCATTAGTTCCGTCACCTCGAGGAACCTCGCAAGCGATCTGCGAAGCCAAATCGGAGACGTCAAAGCGGGAAACTTTAACCGCCCCGCTTTGGCCAGCCTTCAGCCGAGACCAAGACGTCTCAACTCCGTTTCCCAAGGGGGAAACCATGCCCATACCTGTAACGACGACACGCCGCATGGAGTGACCCCGATATCCTATAAGGAGAAGGAAAGACGCTTAATGGAATTAAGCCGACTTTTTCGTAATGAACGAAACGGCATCACCAACGGTGCGGATCGTTTCGGCCGCATCATCAGGAATTTCGACGCTGAATTCTTCTTCGAAAGCCATAACGAGCTCAACCGTGTCGAGACTATCGGCGCCAAGATCATCGATGAAGTTCGCGGTATCAACCACTTTATCAGCTTCTACCCCGAGGTGCTCGATAACGATCTTCTTAACGCGGGCTGCGATGTCGCTCATATCATGTCCTCACTGTCTTGTATCTGGCGGCTACGAACATCCTTTCGTAACCGCACGTTCCTAAAATAAATCTTTTTACCGGGGTACGCTCAGCCAGTTCGACACCGAACCACAGAGCACCCTAAATCGATAACGGTTCAAACGATGCCACGGCCGCTACGTCAAGCCCCGATCGCCAAACTTTAACACTCGTTAGCACAGAAATAACAGCTTTGCGAGCACACAAGTACATTATTTAATACTCAAACAAAATCACGTAAACTATTCAAATCATTGCCATTCCACCATTTACATGCAATGTTTGCCCGGTAATATAACCTGCCTCACGGCTTCCTAAAAATACGGCCGCAGCGGCAATCTCATCAGCCGTGCCAAGGCGCCCCATAGGCACCCTATGCAAGGTCGACTCACGTTGCTTTTCATTCAACACGTCCGTCATTGGGGTCTCAATAAAGCCCGGCGCGAGACAATTGACCGTAATATTTCGTGTCGCAACCTCAAATGCCAATGACTTTGACATACCGACAATTGCCGCCTTAGCCGCAGAATAATTGGCCTGTCCCGGATTACCAGTCGTCCCGATAATAGACGTAATCGAAATAATACGACCATATCGGCGCTTCATCATCGATTTAGCTGCCGCCCGCGAAAGTCGAAAGGTTGCCTCGAGATTGACCCGCATAACATCCTGCCATTCCTCATCCTTCATACGGACGAAGAGATTATCCCTCGTAATGCCTGCATTGTTAACGAGAATATCGAAACCACCCATCGCTGCTTCAGCCGCAGGCACTAGGTTCTCGACCGACTCAGCATCTGAGAGATTGGCAGGCACAATGAATACCCTTTCCCCCAACTCATTTGCCAGTGCTTCCAAAGCTTCTTTGCGTGTCCCCGAGAGCGTTACAGTCGCTCCCCGTGAGTGGAATGCCCGGGCAATTGCGCCACCAATCCCACCCGTCGCGCCAGTTACAAGCGCCGACTGGCCAGTCAAATCAAACATTGGGATCTCCCCTATTACAGAACTACTTGAGTACGAAACGAACCAACATCATCGGGATTAGAAACCGAAAGCCCCTCTGTTTCAGCGGCAATCCGCTTAACGAGGCCAGTGAGAACCTTACCCGATCCAACTTCAATAAATCGCTTAACGCCTTGAGCTGCCATCCATTCGACGCTTTCGCGCCACCGTACTGTACCAGTGACCTGTGCCACCAATGCCGCACGAATAGCGACTGGATTCGAGCTTGCCATCGCAGATACGTTGCCGACCAGCGGAACAATAGGCGCCAAAATGGAAACCTTTTCTAAAGCTGCCGCCATTGCATCGGCAGCAGGTTGCATTAACGAACAATGGAAAGGCGCAGAAACCGACAGCATGACAGCTCGCCTTGCGCCTTGTGCCTTTGCAAGCTCAATAGCCCGTTCGACCGCAGCTTTAGAACCTGAAACAACAACCTGTCCGCCACCATTGTCATTTGCAGCTTGGCAAACCTCACCTTGTGCCGCTTCGGCAGCAACGCTAGATGCAGCAGCAAAATCCAGTCCTAAAAGGGCTGCCATGGCACCAATACCAGGAGAAACAGCTGCTTGCATTGCGTTACCGCGTATACGCAGCAGGCGTGCCGTGTCGGCCAATGTCAGACTGCCTGCAGCCGCAAGCGCCGAATATTCACCGAGAGAGTGTCCGGCGACGAATGCTACGTGTTTTTTCACATCTAGGCCCGCTTCATGCTCCAAAACCCGCAAAGCGGCCAGACTAACGGCCATAAGTGCGGGCTGAGCATTGGCTGTAAGGGTCAGCTCTTCTTCCGGCCCCTCAAACATAAGCGTCGAAAGGTTTTGGCCTAAAGCTTCATCAATTTCGGAAAAAACATCCCTCGCTACCTTAAACTGACCAAAAAACGCCTTACCCATCCCAATAGTTTGGCTACCCTGCCCCGGAAATGTCAAAGCTATGGTCATGTTTACTATTCCTATTTTCCAATCGCCTATTCGGCGCTCGTGAGACACAAGCATAAACGATAAGTCAAGCTTATTCCTTATTGGCATGCCGAGCTTATTGAGCCAAGCGGACTGGCGCGTCTGCTTTGAAGCGCCTACATTTCCAAGCGATTCACTCGTCCTTTGAAGGCTAATAACATGCGTATAGCAACTTGGAA
The DNA here is from genome assembly GCA_036758905.1 of Beijerinckiaceae bacterium. Classification (GTDB taxonomy): domain Bacteria; phylum Pseudomonadota; class Alphaproteobacteria; order Rhizobiales; family Beijerinckiaceae; genus CAIUPE01. The sequence continues at coordinate 12,991 of DAIOVR010000016.1, forward strand.
CGTCAATTCGGTCCGCCAAAGAGTTGACCATTTGGTTGCTTGGATCAAGGAAACGTCGCCCGATATATGCTGCCTTCAAGAATTAAAGTGCACTGAGGAAACATTTCCGCGGCTAGAGATTGAAGCATTAGGCTATAATATCGAGCTTCTTGGCCAAAAAACGTTCAATGGGGTAGCAATTCTATCGAAATATCGCATCGATGAGGTCATACGGGGCTTGCCCGGCGATGAAAGTGACGAACAGGCAAGATTTATCGAGATTGGCATTTCAACCGGCAAAGGGGCATTGCGCGTCGCGTCAATTTACGCCCCAAACGGAAATCCACTCGGCACTGAAAAGTTTCCCTACAAGATTGGCTTTCTCGACCGATTAATAGAGCGCGCTCGCGAGCATCTGGCAAATGAAGAAGCCTTCGTATTTGCTGGCGATTATAATATCATTCCCATGCCAGAGGATGCTGAAAACCCCGCACAATGGGTCAACGATGCGCTTTTTCAGCCAGAATCAAGGGCAAAATGGCGAGAATTAGTTAGCCTCGGCCTTACCGACGCAATAAGGGCTACTAACGGAAATAAGCAACTTTATACATTCTGGGATTACCAAGCCGGCGCTTGGCAAAAGAACAATGGCATTCGCATTGATCACCTACTGTTATCGCCCCTATGTGCCGATAGGCTGACAGGCACACGGATCGACAAGCATGTACGCGGGTGGGAGAAGCCATCCGACCACGTTCCAGTAAGCATTGATATCAATCTTTAACGCGCAAACGAGGACAATGCCTTACTTAGATCGTCCCGTGGCTTGGCCGCGATCATCATAGCCTCTTCCGTCGTGATAATCTGCTCGCGTTGAAGAAGTGCCAAAGCTGCAATCACGGGATTAACGGAACTATCAACAACAGCTACTCCGGCAGTTGGTACCGCTGCTTCCGGCTTATCATGGCCATCAAGCGTTTCGCCAAACAACAAGACCATGATTGTTTTGCCAACGATGTTCATCAAAATCGAGAACAATATCAATCCCGAGAACATCGTGAAGACAGCAATCACGCGCCCTATCAAGGTAACGGGATACAAGTCGCCGTAGCCTGTTGTCGTTAGTGTAACAAGACACCACCAAACGGCCGTCGGGATGGATTGAAAAAACCGCTTATCTTCCGGAATTTCGACACCAGTAATAGGGTCTTTAGGAACAAACACTTCAGCCTGTTGGCCAGTTTGTGCAGCAATTTCGTCTAAAGCGGCCTGACCCTCAGAAATAGTGGAAGGAGCGTATAAGACACCCTCGGTGTAATACATCAAGCTCGATGAAATCATCGTCACGGCAAAAAGTGTGATGAGATAAATGTTTAAGTTTAAGATTAATGGGTTTCGCTTTTTAGACATTTGCGAACCCATCATTTCCATCGCCTGTCGCGCGAGTTTTAATACGCGCATGACGCGAAGTACCCGCATGACCCGTAAAATTCGGGTACCGCGAAGTGCTGATGTATTTAAGAACAATAAGAGTGAAGGTAAAATAGAAAGAAGATCAACCAAGCCCCAGAAACTAAATACAAATTTCAATTTATTTTTAGCAAAATAGAAATTGCCAATATATTCTAAGACGAAAATAGCCAATGTGAAGTTTTCGAAAATTGCAACCGCATGTTCATGATGCTCAACAAAGTCGGACAGTGTTTCAAGCGCAATACCTAAACATGAACCAAAAATAACAAGTGCGATGAATGTTTGGAAATGTCGATGCCAAACAAAGGTATGGTCCGTGAACATCCGGTCAAGGAAATCATGAATTTTACGCATTACCACTCACCTCACTTCTAAGGCGGCGATTAAGCGTATCTGCAAAAAGCTTGTCAACGACTGACCAGATGATTTTTCAAAAAAATATATAAATTTTATGGCTTTATAGAAAAAATTACTACTTTGATCGCCTTTTTCGCTGCGCAAGATAAGCGTTAGCTGCCAACCGATCGGTATCTGATGCTTCCGATAATGCGGCATCATTCGCTTCAATAATCCAACTCTCGCTTACAGGGTCAGCCGCATCGCTTGCTAGACTGAGCCACATGAGCCCTCGTGCTCTTTGTTTAGCGCCTACATCGCCATTAAACAAAAGCTTGCCCAACTCAGCTTGTGCTAAGCGATTACCCTTTTCTGCTGATAAATTGAGCCAGCGAAGTGCCTGTTTAGTATCCTTTGGACCGCCAATTCCATCTAAATATAAACGGGCGAGTACGAGTTGTGCTTCAGGATCACCGAAATAACTTGCTGAATAAGCAAACATTTCCCGCGCTTTCGAGGGATTGGCTTTTACCGAGCTGTTGGGAATACCATTCAGATAATACGAGCCGAGGGCAATGAAGGCTGAAGATACAAAAGGAGCCGTTGGAGATTCTGGGGCCTCATCCGCATGCCGATCGCAAACTTGGGAAAAATTCTCGAAGGCTCTCAGCTCATCGCGCGGAACGCCATCTCCCTCGGCATACATCCGCGCCAATTTCCATTGAGCTGGCGCATGCCCTTGATCTGCTGCATAAGAAAGCGACTTAACCGCTTCTTCTTTATTGCCGGCAAGATAAGAGCGAATTGCATCTCTGGTTGCGTCAACAACGCCACCGATGGCCTTAAGTGGCGCATTCGCAACATCCAATACGCCGTTTCCATTAACAGCTTGCTTGTTATCAGGAACTTCGGCTGGCATCTCCTCCGCGTGCCCATCTTTGTCATCCTCCAACGTCTGAGGGGATGGAGTACTGGAAATTGACGAAGCGGGATTACGCTTTTGGCCGGCACTATGTTCGGCAGATGGAACATCAAGTGCTAGAGCAGAGTTCGTGCAAAGGAACACCGTCAGACAAATTAAGGTGCCCTTCATCAACACCGACTGGCCAACCAGATGGATCTGCATCGAATAATTCTTCACCTGATATCCTGGGCCCTGCAGCACATCCCGAATAAAAAACGATCCCGGATGATTTCTATTTGACAAGCTGGAGACGAATTTTCCCCTAAGATAACTCGAGGGCCATATTGTGGCCAATTTTCGGCAATGGGGTCGAATACGCAAGCTGACGGACTTCATTCTATCGAACTGTTGCCTTTTCGTCACACTCGTTTGATCGCTCATAGCCTTTTAATTTGGATTTTTATCTTAGATACTGCTTCTTATGTTTTCGAATTCAAAATCCGCATCAGAAACTGATCCCCTGCGCCATGGAGGCGTTCGGTTTGATCGCAATTGGCCAATTTGGCGAAGGATTTTAGCCTTTTTTGGCCCGGGCTATTTGGTTGCTGTTGGATATATGGATCCAGGAAACTGGGCAACCTCGCTCGCTGGCGGCTCGCGATATGGCTATTTATTATTGTCGGTTGTGCTCATTTCGAGCCTAATGGCTATTATTTTACAATCCCTTGCAGCGAGATTAGCGGTAGCGACATCACGTGATTTAGCCGAAATTTGCCGCGATATATTTCCAAAATATGTCAATTACGGTCTTTGGGCGATGGCTGAACTCGCCATCATTGCAACCGATATAGCGGAAGTAATAGGCACGGCGATTGGATTAGAATTGCTATTTGGATTGCCTCTTACCATCGGTATCGCCATCACAACGTTGGACGCCCTTCTGCTTATCGCACTCCAAAGATTTGGCTTTCGAACGGTTGAAGCCCTTATTATTGCCATTTTAGCAATCATTGTCGCTTGTTTCACGATCGAGTTAATTCTGGCGCGACCCGACTGGATAGCCGTCACCGCCAATCTCTTTCCAAAGCCTGAAATTATAACAGACCCCAATATTCTCTATCTGACGCTTGGCATTATTGGCGCAACGGTCATGCCTCATAATCTATATTTGCATTCCAGTATCGTACAGACCCGCCCCCTAGGCGAAACAGCTCAAGAACGCAGGGAAAGCTTAACCTTTGCAACGCTCGATTCAACTCTGGCCTTGGCATTCGCGTTTCTTATCAATGCTGCAATCATCATCCTAGCGGCTGCCAGTTTCCACGCTTCAGGCCGAACCGACATTGTTGAATTATCCGATGCCTATTCTCTTCTCTCGCCTCTGTTAGGTAGCCAGTTGGCCCCCACTTTATTCGCCATCGCACTGATCGCGTGCGGCCTGAATGCTACAGTAACAGCTACATTGGCGGGTCAAATCGTGATGGAAGGCTTTTTAGGCTTAAAATTTTCCCCTGTTATCAGACGTATAGCCACGCGCCTGATTGCCGTTATTCCGGCCGCGTGGGTTGCCATCGTCCATGGGGACCAAGGCGCCACTGGCCTTTTGGTATTCAGCCAAGTGGTACTAAGCTTACAACTCCCCTTCGCAGTCATTCCTTTGGTAGTCTTTACAGCTCAGAGCGAACGAATGGGTACACTTGTCGCGCCCCGATGGCTTACCTGCATAGCCGCCATCATTGCGCTTACGATTGTCATTTTGAACGGTATTTTGGTGCTGAACCTGACCTTTTTAAGCCAATAGCCCTTGCAATTCTAATCCGTTAGCACTATCCAGCAGTTCTTCATGCGGTCGTTTGGCCGGTGGCTGAAAGGAAAGTCCGGTAATACGGATGGGATTTTAAATAGTCCATTTCCCTTGTCTCCGCCTTCGATACCTTCCGTTTCGGGCCTTTCCTAAAGGCTCGGAGGGCTTGGCGCCAAGTGGCCGCGCAACAGGAAAGGACAAAGGCATGGCTCTTTACGAGCACGTGATCCTTGTGCGTCAAGATGTGACGTCACAACAGGTCGACACCATTAATGAACAATATAAAGGCGTGATCGAAGCCGCTGGCGGCAAGGTCACGAAAACGGAATATTGGGGCGTCAAAACCCTCGCTTTCCGGATCAAAAAGAACCGTAAGGCTCATTTTACGCTTCTGAACATTGATGCTCCACATCAGGCTGTCGCCGAAGTCGAGCGTCTGGAAGCCATTAGCGAAGACGTCATCCGTTCCCTCACCATTAAGGTCGAGGAATTGGAAGAAGCTCCTTCGGCCATGCTTCAAAAGCGTGACCGCGACGAAGATCGTACGGATCGTCCAAGCGGCGGTCGTGGCTTTGGTGGCGGCGGTGGCCGCTTCGGTGGCGGCGCAGGCGGCTTTGGTGGTGGTTCGGGCCGCGGTCCACGTCCGCCCCGTCGTGATGATGTAATTGGTGAAGAGGAGAGCTTCTGATGTCTACAGCTGAATCCGCAAGCTCCGGCGCTCCACGCCGTCCTTTTTATCGTCGTCGCAAGTCCTGCCCATTCACGGGACCAAACGCACCAAAGATCGATTACAAGGACACCCGCCTTCTTTCCCGTTATATTTCAGAACGTGGCAAGATCGTTCCGTCCCGTATCACGGCAGTTTCAGCCAAAAAGCAGCGCGAACTCGCTCAAGCGATCAAACGCGCCCGCTTCCTCGGCCTACTGCCTTACGTAATCGCTTAATTTTAAAGAATAATTCCCGGGGTCAATTCAGGTCCCGGGAACTCCTATTGGTCACCCGGTTCAAATGAACCGGATTGGTTGGGGCGGAATATCCGTCTCTAACCGCCCCTTAATTGGGTTTGCGGGACAGCTGGACGATGAAACTACGTGATTTAGGATTTGGGGCTGGTTGTGGCGCGGTTTCGGCGCTGCTTTTTGCTGTTATCTCAACAGCCTCTCCGCTTGCGTTTCCGCTTTATCTTGTTGCCCCATTGCCGATTTTGATCGCTACCTTGGGCTTTACCCAGCAGGCTGGACTTGTTGCTACACTCATAGCGTTTATTGCAACATCTATTATATTCTCGCCGCTCGCGGGCCTCATTCACGCAATTTCCATTAGCCTCCCATCCTGGTTTATCGGGTATCTAGCTTTATTGGCACGTCCAATTGACGGGGCGGACAATGATAATAGCGTGGAATGGTATCCGTTAGGGCGACTGCTGCTTTGGAATATTGCTCTATCCGCCGCTTTGACTATTGCCGGTGTTTGGATGCTCGGAAGCGATTACGCATCCTTTGTTGAAGCGTTCGAAAAACTACTCAATGAGTTGGTAATATTTGAACCCACGATGTTTGCGGGACTGGTTGGTGCTGACAAGACCAGTTCTATTTCAACGATCGCCAATATCTTAGCGCTCATTGCGGCGCCAATAAGTGCGGCTATTAGCGCCGCAATCTCCGTTCTACTGCTTTATGTAGCCGCGCGAATTGTAAAAGCATCTGATCGTTTACCAAGACCTTGGCCGGACTTGGCGTCAACGGCGATGCCTAAAATTGCGCTACCTATTTTTTTAATATGCCTAATTCTCGTAGTATTCGGTACCGACTTTGTCGGCCTTTTTGGTCGAATTGGAATAGCGTCTCTGCTTGTTGGATTTTGCTTACAAGGACTTTCCGTCCTTCACATGATCACAAGACCAATTAAATCCCGCCGTGTCATGTTGGTCATGATCTACAGCGTTTTTATTCTGTTGCCCGGGTGGCCAATTCTTGGATTTGCCGCATTGGGCATTGCCGATTTCTGGTTTAATTTTCGATCCAGATTGAACAAGTCACCCTCACCATCAACCCAATCCTAAACTCTACCATTTTCTTTCAACATACTAAGGAGATACCAATGCAAGTCGTATTATTAGAGCGCGTTCCAAATCTTGGCCAAATGGGCGACGTTGTGCGCGTAAAGGATGGTTACGCACGCAACTTCCTACTTCCACGCCACAAGGCACTGCGTGCAACAAAGGCTAATCTTGAACATTTCGAAAATGAACGCGCGCAACTTGAAGCACGCAATCTGGCCGCTAAATCTGATGCGATGTCGGTCGCTGAAAAGCTCGACGGTCAGTCATTCGTTATCATTCGTCAGGCGGGCGAAATGGGCCAGCTATATGGTTCGGTCGCTACACGTGACATTTCTGAAGCTATTACGGCGGGTGGATATTCCGTTGACCGCAATCAGATCATACTGAATGTTCCGATTAAGACCATCGGCATGCATTCTGTGCCTGTTCACCTCCACCCAGAAGTCGATGTTAAGATCAGCGTCAATGTCGCACGCAGCCATGAAGAAGCAGAGCGTCAGGCTCGTGGCGAAAGCGCGACCGTTCGCGAAGAACTAAACCTTGACGATCTCGGGCTTGAAGTCGGAGCGGCATTGGCTGAAGCTGGCGGCGAAGAGTAAAATCAATCGCTTTTAAAGCATATTTTGGACCCGGTGCGTTAGCGCCGGGTCTTTTTTTAAAGCAAGCGATTTCTTGTCAAGGGACAAATGGTGGCCATTCCGCGGCTGTGAGGAGTGTGGATAACGGGCATGGGTTAGAATAAAATCCGAATCGGTCGCGGCGAAGCGCTAATACAGCTCGACCGACACTGGATACGATCATGGCTCTTGCTCAATCACTCGCCCGTCTCGCCGAAATCGAGACAAGTTATCGCGTTCCTCCAAACAATGTTGAGGCGGAACAGGCGTTACTCGGCGCTATTTTGGTCAATAATGACGCCTATTATCGTGTTTCAGATTTTTTAGAAGCGAGCCATTTCGCTGAGGAAATTCATCGCCGGGTTTACGATATCATTCAATCGCTGATCCGCGCCGGCAAACTTGCGACGCCTGTAACACTCAAGTCATTCGTCGGCGATCAGGATCTTGGCGGCATGACCGTCCCACAATATCTGGCCCGCCTCGCTGCCGAAGCCACCACTGTTATTAATGCCGAAGCCTATGGGAGAACAATTTACGATCTCGCCATGCGTCGCCAACTGATCACAATCGGTGAAGACATGGTGAATGTCGCTTTTGACGCACCTGTCGACGAGCATCCAAGAAAGCAGATCGAAGAAGCCGAACGCCGCCTTTATGAATTGGCTGAATCTGGTCGCTACGATGGCGGATTCCAAAGCTTTTCTGCTGCTCTAAAAACGGCCGTCGACCTAGCTGCAGAAGCTTATAAGCGCGACCGTAAACTTTCTGGCATTTCCACGGGCCTTTCTGACCTTGATCGAATGCTCGGCGGCTTGCAGTCTTCGGATCTCGTTATTGTCGCTGGTCGCCCCGGTATGGGTAAAACAGCTCTTGCCACCAATATTGCTTTCAACATCGCGCGCGCTTACTCGCATGACAAGAATCCCGACGGAACGGTAAAGCGGTTAGATGGCGGCGTAGTCGGATTTTTCTCACTCGAAATGTCGGCAGAACAATTAGCAACCCGTATTATTGCTGAACAATCGGGCGTTGCATCGTATAAAATTCGGCGTGGTGAAATCCAAGAAAATGAATTTATGAAAATTGCGGATGCCGCGCGCGAGATGGAACGTATTCCATTTTATATTGACCAAACAGGCGGTATCTCGATTGCCCAATTAACCGCTCGAGCACGTCGCTTAAAGCGTCAAAAAGGTCTTGATGTCCTCGTGGTTGACTATTTGCAGCTGCTTTCAGGATCATCCAAAAAGAGCGATAACCGCGTTCAAGAGCTAACCGAAATTACAACCGGACTTAAGGCGCTTGCCAAAGAATTGTCGGTGCCTGTTATTGCTCTATCGCAGCTTTCTCGTCAGGTAGAGCAACGTGATGATAAACGTCCTCAACTTTCAGATTTGCGTGAATCAGGTTCCATCGAGCAAGATGCCGATATCGTAATGTTTGTTTTCCGGGAAGAATATTACCTCAAGAATAAAGAGCCCAAGATGGGCACTGAGGAATATTTCAAATGGCAAAATGAAATGGAGCAAATCCATGGACGCGCTGAAGTCATTATCGGGAAACAGCGTCATGGACCTACCGGTACCGTTGTTATGCAATTCGATGCAGAAGTAACGCGGTTTTCTAATCTTACTTCTGAAGATCGTTTACCAGAACGGATGTAATCGTATGACGATAGCGGATCGCATCCCCTCGATCCCGAATTCCAGTGGGGGACTGTTAACGGTCGATCTAAATGCACTTAAGAGAAACTGGCATTTACTCGCGTCTAAAGTTGGTCCTGCGGCAACAGGTGCCGTTGTAAAAGCAAATGCGTACGGGCTTGGCATCGAGACTGTCGTACCTGCTCTCTTATCGATTGGTTGCAACCATTTTTTCGTTGCTCATCTTTCTGAAGCAGAGCGTGTTCGCGCTTTAAGTAAAACCGCCGAGATTTTTGTCCTAAACGGGTTTCTTCCTGGAACAGGACCAATCTACCAAGAATTAAACCTCACACCTGTTCTGGGGTCGCTTGCAGAGATTGCTGACTGGAAAAATTTTGTTTCCCATTATCCCTACGCTCCACAAGCAGCTTTACATATCGATACCGGACTCAATCGTTTGGGGTTATCCCCATCAGAAGCCGATACTGTTTCACAATCCTATCTCACTGGAAATCTAGGTTTTTCAATTCGCCTATTGATGAGCCATTTTGTTGAATCTGAAATCGAAGGATCAGCAACGACAAAACGACAATGTGACGCTTTTCGCCAGCTTCGCCGACTGTTTCCCGATGTTCCTGCGAGCCTGTGCAATTCGTCCGGGATATTTTTATGTTCCGACAGCTATTATGATCTTGTCCGGTCAGGTTATGCTTTATATGGCGGCCACCCTCTCTGGTCCAATCGCGATAATCCAATGGAACCCGTTATCCGGCTCGAAGCTCCGATTATTCAAACGAGGATGATCGATATCGGAGAGAAGGTAGGGTATGGGGGGTATTGGACAGCGGCTCGAACTACACGTCTTGCTACCCTATCTCTTGGCTATGCGGATGGCTTGCCTCGCGGAGCAGAGAGTAGCCGAACCAAGAAGGGCGGCGATGTTTTGATCGGCGGCACCAGATGCGCAATGTTAGGCCGTGTTTCGATGGATTTGTTGATTGTAGACGCTACGGATGCACCTGTTGAGGCTGTAACGCCGGGTTCTTATGCAACAATCATTGGAGACGAACTAACCATTGATGCCGTAGGCGACAATGCAGGAACCATCGGCTATGACATCCTCGTCTCCTTGGGCAGTCGTTATCAACGTCGTGTGATCGGTTAATCGGAAATAATATGGCCAAACGTTCCCCAAGCTTTGCCTGTCAGAATTGCGGAGCTGTTTATACGCGCTGGCAAGGTCGATGCGATGCTTGCGGCAATTGGAGCACGATTGCCGAAGAAGCAGCTGAAGCACCTTTGCCAGGCGGCACAGCGCTACCTAGGAGCAAGAAGGGTCGCGTATTTGCTTTGGAAGGTCTCATCGGTGATGCTCCCGAGGCCCCTCGGGTTTCAAGTGGCATCGACGAACTCGATCGAGTAACAGGCGGCGGATTTGTTCCCGGCTCTGTCATCCTGTTAGGCGGCGATCCGGGGATTGGAAAATCAACTTTGCTCATGCAGGCATCTGCAGCATTGGCGATGAACGGCGAGCGGGTTGTTTATATCTCAGGCGAAGAAGCGACTGGACAAGTGCGCCTGCGCGCCGATCGTCTTGGACTATCAAAGGCACCCGTTGAGCTTGCCGCTGAAACCAATGTCGAAGATATTATCACAACGCTATCTAAGGGCCCCGCCCCTACTCTGGTCATCATCGATTCCATTCAAACGATGTGGTCCGAAAGCGTTGAATCCGCACCGGGTACGGTCACGCAAGTCCGAGGCTCGGCTCAAGCATTAATTCGTTACGCTAAAACCAGTGGCACGAGCGTAATCTTGGTTGGCCATGTCACAAAAGACGGCCAAATCGCTGGCCCAAGAGTCGTCGAACATATGGTGGATGCCGTTGCATCCTTTGAAGGCGATGGTGCGCATCACTTCCGGATCTTACGCGCAGCGAAGAATCGCTTCGGTCCAACGGACGAGATCGGAGTGTTTGAAATGACGGGACTGGGACTGAAACAAGTCTCTAATCCGTCTGCTCTTTTCCTTGAAGGACGGGATACATCTTCAGCTGGAACGGCGGTATTTGCTGGCATGGAAGGCACGCGGCCCATGCTATTAGAATTTCAGGCGCTCGTAGCGCCGTCATCCTTAGGCACTCCGCGGCGAGCCGTTGTTGGATGGGATCCAAGTAGGCTTTCCATGGTTATCGCCGTGCTTGAAGCGCATGGCGGACTTAAACTTGGCAATCACGACGTCTATCTGAACGTTGCTGGCGGACTCAAAGTGAATGAGCCTGCCGCAGACCTTGCTGCCGCTGCAGCCTTGGTATCGTCCTATTCTGGCCACGCTCTGCCGCCGGATCGAGTGTTCATGGGCGAAATTGGACTGACAGGCGCCCTTAGGCCGATTGGACAAATTGCGGTTCGAATGAAAGAAGCCACTAAATTAGGATTCGCGTCTGCAGTCATACCGAAGCCAGGACTTGAGGCTGTCGGAAAAACAAGCCTCAAAACGCACCCGATGAGTGATGTTGCGGATCTCGTCGCCACGATTATCGGTGGACCAAAGCGGCATTCCAACCCATAGGCAATCAAATGGACGTGACGACAGCGTTCCATATGATTATAAGCGCCGAAGCCAAGCGGCTAAGGTTAAGGCCCTAAATATTCAGGACGGAAATTTTATATGAGCAATCTTCCGGTCAGCATTCTCGACCTGTTGGTCATTGGTATCGTTCTGATCTCTGGGCTTTTGGCTTCTGTACGGGGCTTTGCACGCGAAGTTTTAGCGATTGGTTCCTGGGTAGCAGCAGCCATCGCAGCTTATATGTTTCATCCGAAGGTTTTGGTTTATCTAGAGCCTCACATCGCCAACCGTCAGGTGGCTCTGGCCGCTGCGATCGCCATTCTGTTTCTAGGCGTACTTGTTTTAGCCACCATGATAACGGTCAAAATATCCGACATCATCCTCGATTCGAGCATCGGCGCACTCGACCGTACTTTAGGGTTTCTGTTTGGGGCCGCCCGCGGATTTTTAATTGCAGCAATCGCGTTCCTGTTTTTTGATAAACTCGTTGGCGAAAAACAATATCCCGACTGGATCCGTGACGCGAAATTACGGCCTGTATTAAAGCAATCCGGCGACCAGATTATTGCCCTCCTACCCGCAGATCCCGGCTTTTTAGACAAGTTGAAAGCAAAAGCAGCGGGTACAGATGGTTCAGCGGGTGCCTCCGGTGATGGTACGGCACCGCCAAAAACCCCATAAATTTATATCTCTCTGTTGAAGGCTCTCCGAATCCGTTGAATTTAGTTTAGGAGAAGCGCATATGTCGGCTGTAATAGGCGGGGTGTGTGCAATGACCGATGAGTTATTTGATCTCGACGCTGATCGTCTGAAAGAAGAGTGCGGCGTATTCGGCATTTTTGGACATCCCGAAGCGGCAGCGATTACCGCTTTGGGTCTCCATGCCCTTCAGCATCGCGGTCAGGAAGCGGCCGGCATTGTTAGCTTTGACGGCAAGCGCTTTCATTCAGAACGACGCATGGGACTTGTCGGCGACAATTTCTCAGAACGGGCCGTCATTGAACGTTTGCGCGGTAACGCCGCAATCGGCCACACCCGCTATTCCACAACCGGCGAAACGATCCTTCGCAATGTGCAGCCTTTATTCGCCGAATTGGACGGAGGCGGTTTCGCGGTAGCCCATAACGGAAATATTACCAACGGAATCACCCTGCGCCGTCAGCTGATCCGCTCTGGTGCCATTTATCAGTCAACCAGCGACACCGAAGTTGTTCTACACTTGGTTGCCCGTAGTACCCGACCTAAATTTGTCGATCGCTTTATTGATGCGATTAAGGAGCTCGAAGGAGCATATTCCTTCGTTGGCTTAACCAACAAGAAACTCGTCGGTGCGCGGGATCCGTTGGGTATTCGCCCGCTGGTTCTCGGGGAACTGGACGGATGCTATATTCTCGCTTCGGAAACGTGTGCGCTTGATATCATCGGCGCGCGTTTCGTTCGCGATATTGAAAATGGCGAAGTGGTTATCATCAGTGAAGCAGGCATTGAATCGATAAAGCCGTTTGGCGTTTTGGCCGCCCGCCCCTGCATTTTTGAATATGTCTATTTTGCAAGGCCCGACTCGGTTGTACATGGGAAATCGGTCTATGCCGTTCGCAAGGCAATGGGCGCGCAATTAGCGACTGAAAGCGGCGTTGATGCGGACGTGATCATTCCAGTACCAGACTCGGGCGTGCCTGCCGCGCTTGGGTATGCGCAAGCATCGGGCATTCCCTACGAACTCGGAATCATTCGTAATCATTATGTCGGACGAACCTTTATCCAACCGACACAATCCATTCGCGAATTTGGCGTTAGAATGAAACATTCTGCCAATCGAGCGGTTGTCGAGGGCAAGCGTATCGTTCTCATTGACGATTCAATCGTACGCGGAACCA
>DAIOVR010000017.1:0-12005 GCA_036758905.1 Beijerinckiaceae bacterium
CAATACCCGCATTTCGCGCGTTTGATCCGCGCCAACGGTGATCGATGGTAAGCCGTCTATTTCAGCTTCGCCCCCAATTATCTCAATATGGGCTTCATGTAAGCCATCAACTCTCAGTGTGAAGCTCTGCGGATCGGAAAGCATATTGGCAATCCGAACGGTATATCCGTTTCGAATATGGCCATCCGATAATTTTACAAAAATTGGGTTCCTGTCATGAATGACATTGACCGTAAAAGGCGCGCGATTGGCCAAAGCATAGGTCATTACACCGCCAATCGCGGCAATCATAACGACATATAATAATGTTCTTGCGCGGACAGGCTTAAAGACTTCGCTTAACCCGCTTTGGCGCCGTTTAATATTGACGTCCGTATCATACGCGATCAAGCGCAATGGACGATCAATCTTCGCCATCACATCATCGCACGCATCAATGCATAATCCGCATTGGATACAGCCAAGATTGGGGCCCTGACGAATATCGACACCGGTTGGACAAACGGCAACGCATTGCTGGCAATCGATGCAATCACCAGCAGGTTCATTGACGCTTCGAGCATGCGTTGCTTTTTTAAGCGACATGCGCGGCTCACCGCGATCATATCGATAGGTGACGTTCAACGCGTGTTCATCGGTTAACGCGGCTTGGATACGCGGCCATGGACACATGTAAAGGCATACTTGCTCACGCATCAGGCCGGCGAATGTATAGGTCGTAAAGGTCAATACAAGAATGGAAATATAGGCAATGGGCTCACCGCGAAACGTCGCTAATTCATAGACAAGCGTTGGTGCATCCGCAAAATACAAAACCCATACACCGCCCGTCCACCAAGCGATTAAAAGCCAAATGGAATGTTTTAAAAGCTTGAGCGAAAAAATTTCTAAATCAACAGGCTGCGCATCTCGATGCATCCGCTCGCGCCGGTCCCCTTCAATCAGGCGTTCAACCGCCATAAACAGATCGGTCCAAACCGTTTGCGGACAAAGATAGCCACACCAAATGCGGCCCGCCATTGCATTCATCAAAAAGAGAACGAGTGCGGCGAGGATTAATAGCCCCGTTAAATAATAGACTTCCTGCGGCCAAATTTCGATAAAGAAGAAATAGGCCCGACGATGAGGCAAATCAACGAGCACTGCCTGCGATGGTGCATTCGGACCGCGATCCCAGCGAACAAACGGCAGCAAATAATAAATGCCCAGTGTTACCGCCAGAATGAGCCATTTTATCCGACGATAAAATCCCTTTACCGCTTGAGGATAGATTTGCTTTCGAGCGGTATAGAGCGGCGCTTCAGGTTCGTCTAAATGCGGATCAAAGGCAGGAGCGAGAGACATTCTGGTTCCTAATCTAGGTTGGATCGGCTCTCTCTGGCCGATCGCAAGATTTGATTACTGCCCGCCTCCGAGCGTGTGCACATAGACAGCAAGCGATTTAATCGTTGATGCGTCAAGGCGGGTAACCCAAGCAGGCATCACACCGCCGCCGCCCACCGTGATACGTTCCATGATCAATGCCTTGTCAGGACCGTAGAGCCACACTTTATCATTCAACTTTGGTGCGCCAACCTCTTGGTTACCTTCGCCATTGTCACCATGGCAAGCGGCGCAATTCGCCGCAAATACCGATTGGCCAAGCGCTAAGTCAGCTCCCTTTTCAGTAGGAAGGCCGGAAAGCGAACGAACATAATCGGCGGTGGCACTGATTTCATTTGGCTTCAGGGTGCCATCCTTACCAAAGGCAGGCATCATGCTGGAGCGTGTATCCTTGTCGGCGTCCCAGCGAATGCCATGTTGCAGCGTGGTGTGGATGGCATCCAAACTTCCGCCCCAAAGCCAATCATCATCGTTCAAATTCGGATAGGCTTTTGAGCCTTGCGCACCAGCGCCATGGCAGGGTGAGCAATTAACGGCAAAAGCAGCCGCGCCTTGGGCGCGAGCAAAATACAGCAATTCCGGCGTTTTCTCAATATCGGCCAAAGACGCAGCTTCAATCTTTGCCGTCATTGGACCACGCAATGTTTGCAAGCCTTTAACATCCGCTACCACCGCTTCACGCGACGACCAACCCAAAACACCTTTGGTAAAGGATGAGACAAGCGGAATGGCGGGATAGGCGATCCAGTATCCAAACGCCCAAATAATGCACGCATACCACGTCCACAGCCACCAGCGCGGCAAGGGTGTGTTTAATTCCTGGATGCCATCCCATTCATGACCCGTTGTACCGTAGCCGCCTTTTTCATCGGTTTTTTTTGCATGATTATCTTGCATGGCTTAATCCTCTGAAAGCGGAATACGGGCAGCGTGATCGAACAAATCGCGCTTTGAAGGCCAGAGTGCATAGACCATGACCATCAAAAAGATCAGGGCGAAATAGGCCATTCCCCAAGACGCAGCGAATGATGACAGCATGTCAAATGTTGGATTACCTTCCATGGTGTCACCTCACCTAATATTCGCTTTGTCGTCATAGAGTTTGAAATCAACCTGCGTCCCCAAGAGCTGCAGATAAGCGATCAAAGCGTCAGCCTCCGTTAAGCGGCCAACATTGCCGCCAAGATCGCGGCTAATCGCTTTCGGATACCGCTTGGTGAAATCTGCTGTTGAAGCATCGTCAGCGGAGCCTTGTGTTTTGGCATCCGACACCGCCGATTTGATCATGTCGGTTGTGTAAGGAACGCCTTCGACAGCCAACACCGCCATGTTTTCGCCAATGTGGGAAATGTCGACAAGGTTTTGTTCAAGCCATGGATAGCCAGGCATAATCGATGCTGGCACGACTGAACGCGGATTACGCAAATGGTCGCGGTGCCAATCGTCGGAATATTTTCCACCGACACGCGCAAGATCAGGCCCTGTGCGCTTTGATCCCCATTGGAAGGGATGATCATACATGCTCTCGGCAGCAAGTGAGTAATGGCCATAGCGCTCCACTTCGTCGCGCAAAGGACGGATCATTTGCGAGTGGCAATTATAGCACCCTTCACGCACATAAATATTCCGGCCCGTTAATTCGAGCGGCGTCAAAGGACGAATGCCGTCAACCTGCTCAATCGTGCTTTTCAAATAAAAGAGCGGCAATACTTCGACGAGACCACCGATCGAAATGGCGATGAGAATGCCGATCACAAGGATGATCGAATTCTTCTCAAAGATTTGATGCCGCTGCCAAAGAGATGGTGAGTGTGAGGCGGGATGTGTCATGTGCTTAATCCTTACTCGCCAGGAACAAATGCCGCGCGGGTGCCAAGAGCAGCCGGTTCAGGCGAACGGATGGTCATGTAGATATTATAGACCATGATGATCGCACCGATGAGGAACATGCCTCCACCAAGGGCGCGAATAATATACATCGGATGCATCGCCTCGCTCGTTTCAACGAAGGAATATTCGAGGAAGCCCAGCGCCGTATAAGCGCGCCACATCAAGCCTTGCATGATGCCTGCAACCCACATGGCGCTGATGTAGAACACAATGCCAATGGTCGATACCCAGAAGTGCCAATTCACAAGCTTCAGCGAGTACACTTCGCGCTTGTTCCAAAGCCATGGGACGAGGCAATAAATCGCACCGAAGGACACATAGGCAACCCATCCCAGCGCGCCGGAATGCACATGGCCGATGCCCCAATCGGTATAATGGCTCAGTGAGTTAACCGATTTGATCGACATCATCGGGCCTTCAAAGGTTGCCATTCCATAGAAGGCAACAGAGACCACCATCATGCGTAACACCGGATCGGTACGCAGCTTGTCCCACGCGCCTGAGAGCGTCATCAAACCATTGATCATGCCACCCCATGACGGCATCCAGAGCATGATGGAAAATGTCATTCCAAGCGTCTGCGCCCAATCAGGTAAAGCCGTGTAATGGAGATGATGTGGACCTGCCCATATATACATGAAGATCAGGGCCCAGAAATGGATGATCGACAGGCGATAAGAATAGACAGGCCGATCCGCACGCTTCGGAATGAAATAATAGACGATGGCCAAAAAGCCTGCGGTTAAGAAAAAGCCAACCGCATTATGGCCGTACCACCACTGGATCATGGCATCCTGGACGCCAGACCAAACGATATAGGATTTCGACGAGAAGATCGAAACCGGAATGGCTGCGTTATTGCCAAGATGCAGCACGGCGACCGTTACAATGAAAGCGAGATAGAACCAATTGGCGACATAAATATGGGGCTCTTTGCGTTTCCAAAGCGTGCCGAGGAAAACGAGTAAATAGGTCACCCAAACAATCGTGAGCCACGAGTCTGAATACCATTCAGGCTCCGCATATTCTTTGCCCTGCGTGATACCGAGCAGATAACCCGTGCCTGCAATGACGATGAAGAAATTATATCCGAGCACAACGAACCAAGGCGCGAGATCACCCGCTAACCGCGCACGGCAGGTGCGTTGTACAACATAAAAAGAGGTCGCGAGCAGCACATTGCCACCAAAAGCAAAGATAACCGCCGAAGTATGCAGCGGGCGCAAGCGACCAAAGCTGGTCCAGGGGAGGTCCAGATTGAAAACAGGCCAAGACAGTTCAAGGGCGATATAGAGACCAACGGTAAATCCGGCGATGCCCCAAAACAGGGCAGCAAGGGTCGCGAATTTCACAGGGCCAAAATTATAATTCGGCTTACCGTCAATCTCCTGAGGTGTTTGCGCCGGTCTAGCAAAATAGCGATTCCCGATCGCAAAGACGCCCGCAATCGCTGCGGCGGCGAAAAGATAAGCATGAAACGCAAATTCGGGCGTCCAAGCCTTCGCCGCCACAAAGATGGCGCCAACCGCAACCAAGGCTAGAACAAACGATAGCCCCAATTCACCAAAGGAGAGCTTTTTTTCTGTAATACCGTCCATAATGCCTCAACCCCGCTCCACCTGACGACACAAATCAAAAATCGATGGTCGCCCCACTCCAATCAGAAGCGTGACCTAAGCGTAAATCGACGGCATTGATGCAAATCAAAGTGGCGCTCAAGCGCTATAAGACGAACGTATGATGAAGCGGTTCAGCGCAGATCAAGCGATGGCGTGCTGCTCAAAATAGGCGGCATCAATAAAGCGGATCCCGTCCGGCACAATGACCAGCTTCCGGTCCCGCTGCATCTGATTGATCACACGGCTAACGGTTTCAATCGTCAGCCCAAGGTAATCGGCAATATCCTGCCGGCCCATCGGCAACCGGATCAAACCGAGCTCGTGCCCCTCAACCCGCGTCCATCGGCGCTTCATGAGAACCAAAAAAGACCCAATTTTCTCTTCAGCCGTCAAGCGGCCCAGCAGCACCATATGGTCTTGCGCCAGAGACAATTCATGGGTCGCAAATTCATGCATCCGCTTCATGAGATGCGGCTTTTGCTCACTAAAATCATCAAAAGTCGAGCGTTTGAAGCGGCAGGCTTTGACTGCCGTCACCGCTTCCGCTGAAAATTTCCACTGTTTTTGAAGGGCTAAGCCCAAAAAGTCACCCGGCAAGGCAAATCCCGTGATTTGCCGGCGGCCATCGGGGAGCGATCGCACCAGCCGCACAACGCCGGATGTAACATTGTAAACCGAGATACTTTCGTCTTCTTCCCGAAATAGGGTGGATTTCTCTTCAAAAACAGAGTCACCCGCCATACCCTCGAGAAACGACAATTCATCCTGATCAAGCGCGGAGCAGACGCTCAAGCGCCGGATGCTACAAAAGCGGCATTCATCACCGGGTACATGATGCCCGCAAGCTCCATGTCGGTGTGGCTCAGTAAATCCGCTGCTATTGTCCATCATCGATCCTGAACCCGCCGCATTAGGACTGATACTTTACCAGAAAAGCCGAGTTCAACCTAGGGCTTAACCGAAATCGTAAGATTGCAAATATCCAAACAGTTTCAATCGCCTGACAATGAATTTGCTAAGAAAGACATGATCCGGTAATCGACTTTAGTCTCATGCGCCATCTTGGCACAGTTCTTGGTTTAAGAAATAGCGGTTTTGCGGCTTCAAAAGGTTTCAAAAAGGTATTTTTATATGAATGATGTTCATGATCCCGCTCCACACACGCTTCTGACAGAGGCGGAGAAAGACCGCCCTTTGCGGGAAGACATCAGGCTCTTAGGCCGGCTTCTCGGAGATACCGTGCGCGAGCAGGAAGGCGAGGAAATTTATAAGATTGTCGAGGAAATTCGCCAGACTTCTATTCGTTTTCATCGCGATAACGATACCCCGGCGCGGGATGAATTGGAGGCTATTCTCGATGGTCTGACGCCCGCTCAAACGATCCAAATCGTCCGCGCTTTCGGTCATTTTTCTCATCTCGCCAATATTGCAGAGGATCAACATCACATCCGCCGTACCCGCGCGCATGCCATTGCCGGCTCAGCTCCTCGGACAGGATCATTGGCCTATGCGCTCGATCATGCCCGAAAAATGGGCTTTGGCGTGCCAGAATTACAGGCATTTTTTAATTCTGCCCATATTAGTCCGGTCCTCACCGCTCACCCAACAGAGGTTCGCCGCAAAAGCACGCTCAACCGCGAACTGGGCCTTGCGGAACTTCTCGAACGCCGTGATCGAATGGTAGCAACTCCGGAGGAAAATGAAGCTCTTGAAGAGCGGTTGCGGCGCGACATCGTTACGCTCTGGCAGACAAACTTGCTGCGCGAAACCAAACTGACCGTCCTTGACGAGGTTTTAAACGGCCTTTCTTATTATGATTACACCTTCCTGCGCGAACTGCCCCGTCTCCATTCCATGCTCGAAGATCAACTTCAAGCGTTAGACCCTGAAGGTAAAACGCATGAAATCGAGAGCTTCTTACGCATTGGAAGCTGGATCGGGGGCGATCGTGACGGCAATCCGTTTGTGACGGCAGAAGTGCTCGAAAGCACACTTTCCATGCATTCACAGCGAATTTTCCGTTTCTATATCGAGGAAGTGGAAAAATTATCACGCGAATTGCCACTGAGCGATGGCATTATCAGCGTATCGGATGCTGTCCGCACTTTGGCTGACATGTCGCCATCCGCTTCACCGCACCGTCAGCGCGAGCCCTATCGTCTTGCCCTTTCAGGCATTCAAGCCCGCATTGTGGCCACCGCCCAAGAGGTCGCAGGCCTTTCCGATGTCGGCCGCGCCGGAAATGCAGCGCCCTATCGATCCGCCGCAGAATTTCGAGCTGATCTCGACAGCATCGACGAGTCCCTTCGTCAGCACGGCTCAGCCATTCTCACCCGCGGAAGGCTGCGCCTTTTAAGACGCGCGGTAGACTGTTTCGGGTTCCATCTCGCCATTGTCGATCTCCGGCAAAACTCTGCCGTCCATGAACGGACGATTGCAGAATTGCTGGAGGCCGTTTCCCCCGGCACATCCTATCTTGATCTATCCGAAGACAAACGAATTGAGCTCCTAACCAAAGAGCTTCAATCGGCCCGCCCTTTGATTTCGCCCCATATCCACTATTCCGAAGAAACCACAGGTGAAATTGCCGTCTTCAAAACGGCTTCTGAAGCGCACGCCCGATATGGTCACGAAGTGATCGCCAATTGCATCATCTCGAAGGCCGAAGGCGTTTCCGACATGCTGGAGCTGGCTGTTCTTCTTAAAGAGGTAGGCCTGTTGGCCGCTGACGGCTCGGCCCACGTCAATGTCATCCCGCTCTTTGAAACCATCGGTGACTTGCAAGCCTGCTCTGCCGTTATGGAATCGGCCTTCTCGAACCCTGCCTATCGCGCCTTGGTCAAAAACCGTGGCGACATGCAAGAAGTCATGCTCGGCTATTCGGACAGTAACAAAGATGGCGGTTTTGTTACCTCTGGCTGGGAGCTCTATAAGGCCGAAATTCAACTCATCGATGTCTTCCGCAAACACGGCGTCGCGATGCGCTTGTTCCATGGCCGCGGCGGCTCGGTCGGTCGCGGCGGCGGCCCAAGCTATGACGCGATTTTGGCGCAGCCGGGTGGCGCAGTAAACGGTGCTATTCGTATTACCGAGCAAGGCGAAATCATCGCGTCGAAATATTCGAACGCCGAAGTCGGACGCCGCAACCTTGAAATTCTAGCCGCCGCAACGCTTGAAGCCTCGCTCCTGCATCCCGACCAACCCGCGCCAAAACCCGATTATCTGACCGCCATGGACGAATTATCGGACGCGGCCTTCAAAGCCTATCGCGGGCTTGTCTATGAAACGCCGGGCTTTGTCGATTATTTCTGGTCCTCAACCGTGATCACCGAAATTGCGACGCTTAATATTGGTTCGCGCCCTGCATCGCGCACCAAAACGCGTAAAATTGAGGATTTGCGCGCTATTCCTTGGGTGTTCAGCTGGGCGCAGGCGCGCATCATGCTGCCCGGTTGGTATGGGTTCGGCTCTGCCGCAAAAGCCTTTGTCGCCCGACATCCGGAAAAGGGGTTGGCGCTGTTGCAGGACATGGCCAAGGAATGGCCCTTCTTCCGGACGCTCCTGTCCAATATGGACATGGTGCTTTCCAAAAGCTCCATCGCGATTGCGTCCCGTTACGCCGAACTTGTGCCCGATGAAGCGTTAAGAGAAGCCATCTTTGGCCGCATCCGCCAAGAATGGTCCGATTCAATCGAAATGCTCTTAGCCATCACCGGCCAATCCAAACTGCTCGAAGCCAATCCTCTGCTCGACCGTTCGATCCGGAACCGGTTTCCTTATCTCGATCCGTTGAACCATGTTCAGGTCGAATTGTTGAAGGAACATCGCTCCCATCCGGGCGATGCGCGCGTCTTGCAGGGCATTCAATTGACCATCAACGGCGTTTCAGCGGGCTTGAGAAACAGCGGGTGATAAGGATTAAAATCGCTCTGGCCTAATAGGTATCAAGAGATTATCTGACGGATACGAGGTGGAGTTTTTCAATATGTCGCATTTGCTTGTTCATCCGTCCGCGCCTGATGCAGAAGGCCGTATCTTGTCCGTCACGCCGCAATCCGCGGGTTGGACCTATGTCGGCTTCGAAGTCTATCGCTTGAAAGCAGGGCAAAGCGTCACCAATCAAACGGAAGGCAACGAGATTTGCCTCGTGATCCTCTCAGGACGTGCAGCCATTCATGCGGGAAAGCTTGATTGCGGCACGCTCGGCGAACGCACCAATGTGTTCGAGGGCCTGCCTTGGTCAGTCTATATCCCTGCTCAGTCGGATTATATGATCAGAGCGGAAAGCGATTGCG
Source organism: Beijerinckiaceae bacterium (assembly GCA_036758905.1). GTDB lineage: Bacteria > Pseudomonadota > Alphaproteobacteria > Rhizobiales > Beijerinckiaceae > CAIUPE01. The sequence goes on from DAIOVR010000017.1 coordinate 9,188, forward strand.
AAATCGCGGTATGTGCATGCCCCTCCAAAGGCGGATTAGCGCCTCGCGTCATCCCACCATCGGAAGTCGGCGAAGAAACGCGTGGGCAAGGCACCAATACCCGCCATGTCCGCAATATTTTACCCGATGTCTCGCCTTTCGCCGAAAATTTGCTTGTTGTTGAAGTCATAACGCCCGGTGGTAATTGGTCGAGCTACCCGCCGCACAAGCACGATACCGACGATTACCCGAACGAGACCTATCTCGAAGAAACCTACTATCACCGCCTCAACCCGCCGCAGGGTTTCGGCTTCCAGCGCGTCTATACGGATGACGGCTCGCTGGACGAAAGCTTCGCCATCAAGGACGGCGATGTCGTTTTAGTGCCGAAGGGGTTCCACCCCGTCGCCGCCCCCCATGGCTTTGATCTTTATTATCTCAACGTGATGGCAGGCCCGAAAAAGGCCTGGAAATTCACGATGTCGAAGGATCACGCGCACATTGGCTGGACGTCGACGGCAACCCCAAACCGTTGAAATAAAATCCACGCCAAACCTGTTCAAAGCGACAGGTGACCTGCGGAGAAATCGCTGATCCCATTAAGGCGATGGGTAACGGCGATGCCCATCCTAATTTCATGTTGAATTGTGTACACAAATTAGGTACATAGATTTTGGAATTTTCGTGGGATCCATTGAAACGCGAAGAAAATTGGCGGCTGCGAAAAGTCGATTTTGCCGAAGCAATTGGCATTTTTGACGATCCCGACCTCGTTGAAGCCTATGATGATCGGATAGAGTATGGCGAAACCCGTCTTCAAGCACTCGGATCGGTCGGCGGCATCTACTACTTCGTCGCCTACACTTGGCGCGACAATACCCGCCACATCATCACCGCATGGAAACTCGGTGTCGAAGGTGAAAAACGATACCGCAAATTTCTCACGCGCCGATATCGCGGCGATGAAGGCACAGGGTGAGGTGCGCGCGACGCCTGAAAATGCGCCTCTTTATGATCCGGATGAGGCGTTCTGGGCCAGTGCTGAGTTAGTGCCAACACGTCAACCCCGAAAAGTCTCGATTCATTTGCGGCTTGATCCCGAGGTGCTGGCCTTTTTCAAAGCTGGTGGCGACGGCCATCTGACCCGCATGGCGCAGGTACTGAAATCCTATGCTAAAGCCAAAAGCCTCTGAGCACGAGCCTTACGCAAACCGCGCCCGCATCCCTGCTGTCAGCTCGACGATGAAATCATGCACGAGCCGCACGCGGGCGAGCTCTCGCACGTCTTCGTGGGTGACGATCCAATAGGCCCGCTTTACGCTGTAATCCGGCAGAATACGCTTGAGTGTGGAATCGTCTTTCACGACATAATCATGCAGCACGCCAATGCCCGCGCCCGCTTTAACCGCTTCGATCTGGCCTATCATGCCCGCGCATTCAAAACGGCGTTCGGGAGCGATTTTCAATTCGCCGAGATAATCCAAGGCATCGGTAAAGAGGAGATCACGCACATAGGTGACGATGCGATGGGCGGATAAATCCTCAATCGTCCGGATGGGTGCTGCGGCCTTGAGATAGGCTGGGCTACTATAAAGGCTCAATCGGTAATCGGTGAGCTTGCGAATAGCGAGTTTGCCTTCAATGGGCGGCTCGATGGTGACCGCAATATCAGCCTCGCGCTTGGCCAGCGAAAAGGCACGGGGTAACGGCACGAGTTGCACCGTCAATCCCGGATGCTGATCAAGAAAGGCAGGCAGGTGCCGCGCCAGCACATAGGTGCCAAACCCGTCGGGCGCCCCCACCCGCACGGTGCCGTTGATCGCCACGTCCTTGCCGCTGAATTCGGCCTGCGCGCGCAAAAGCTCCGTTTCAATCCGCTCGGCGGTGACCAAAAAGCCCTCGCCTGCTTCCGTCAGGCTGCAGCCGCTGGTGCGCCGCTCGATCAGCTTGGCCCCGAGCCGGGTTTCGAGCGCCGTCATGCGGCGGCTGACCGTTGTGTGGTCAAGATCAAGGCTTCTGGCCGCCCCGAGCATTTGGCCCGAGCGCGCCACCGCCAGAAACACCCGTATCAAATCCCAATCCATGTTCTATCGCCTTACCGAAATTCCGCACAATGGTTGCGCATATCACGTTATTGTTGTGCATAATAACATAGGCCATAAGGATACCAACGCAATTCCTAAGGGAGAGACCGCAATGGTTCAGGAACTCACGCATTTTATTGGCGGCAAACATGTAAAGGGCACATCCGGCCGTTTCGCCGATGCTTTTTGGCCGATGACGGGCGAACTCGCCTCGAAAGTGCCTTTGGCTTCAAAGGCCGAAGTTCGCGCCGCCGTTGAAAACGCCAAAGAAGCGCAACCAGCATGGGCAGCCACCAATCCGCAACGCCGCGCCCGCGTGATGATGCGCTTCCTCGAACTCGTCCACGCCGAATATGACAGCCTCGCCACTTTGCTCGCGAAAGAACACGGCAAGACGATTGCCGATGCCAAGGGCGATATTCAACGTGGGTTGGAAGTGGTCGAATTCTGCATCGGCGCCCCACAGATGTTGAAGGGTGAATTCACCGATGGTGCAGGCCCGGGCATCGATATGTATTCGATGCGTCAGCCGCTTGGCGTTGTTGCTGGCATTACGCCCTTCAACTTCCCTGCGATGATCCCGCTCTGGAAATGCGCGCCCGCCATCGCGGCAGGTAACGCGTTCATCTTGAAACCATCCGAGCGCGATGTCGGCGTGCCGCTGCGCATCGCCGAATTGTTTATCGAGGCTGGTCTGCCGGCAGGCATCCTCAATGTTGTGCAAGGCGACAAGGAAGCGGTCGATGCACTTCTCG
>DAIOVR010000017.1:12105-24292 GCA_036758905.1 Beijerinckiaceae bacterium
GCAGGCATCCTCAATGTTGTGCAAGGCGACAAGGAAGCGGTCGATGCACTTCTCGATGATACAGATGTGAAAGCCATTGGCTTTGTCGGCTCAACACCAATCGCCGAATATGTTTACACCCGCGGCACAGCGGCCGGTAAGCGCGTGCAGTGCTTCGGCGGTGCGAAGAACCACATGGTCATCATGCCGGACGCAGATATGGATCAGGTCGTCGACGCGCTGATGGGCGCGGGCTATGGCTCGGCAGGCGAGCGCTGCATGGCTATCTCGGTTGCGGTTCCGGTAGGCAAGGCAACGGCCGATCGTTTGGTCGAAGCGCTCATTCCACGCGTTGAAAGCCTGAAGGTTGGCACCTCGCTTGATCCGGCAGCCGATTTTGGCCCAGTCGTCACCAAAGAGCACCTCGCCAAGATCAAGTCCTATGTCGATATCGGCGTGGCAGAAGGCGCGAGCCTCAAGGTTGATGGTCGCAACTTCAAGCTACAAGGCTATGAAAACGGCTATTACATGGGTGGTTGCTTGTTCGACAATGTCACCAAGGACATGCGCATCTACAAGGAAGAAATCTTTGGCCCCGTGCTCTCGGTTGTGCGCGCCAAGGATTATTCCGAAGGGCTCGCACTCTGCAACGATCACGAATACGGCAATGGCGTTGCGATCTATACGCGTGACGGCGATGCAGCACGTGATTTTGCCTCCAAAGTGCAGGTCGGCATGGTCGGTATCAATGTGCCAATTCCGGTGCCTTTGGCTTACTACACCTTCGGCGGCTGGAAGCGTTCGGGCTTTGGCGATTTGAACCAGCACGGCCCAGACGCGTTCCGCTTCTACACCAAGACGAAGACGGTCACCTCGCGTTGGCCATCGGGCATCAAGGATGGCGCGGAATTCGTTATCCCGACCATGCGCTGATCCTTATAATCTCGATTATCTTAAAGGCGTCCCGCGAGGGGCGCCTTTTTCTTCTCGTGAATCCAATTGAATAAAACCTTGACCGGCAATCAACGCTAGGTCTTGCTCTTCCCATGATCCGCGGTTCCGATAATCCCCCTAATATGCTGCCAGACATTTTCCAATCGTGGTTTGCTGCGCGTGGATGGCAACCGCGTGCCCATCAATTGGAATTGCTCCACAACGTCTCTCATGGTCGTTCAACCTTACTTGTCGCTCCAACGGGCGCCGGTAAAACGCTGGCAGGGTTTCTTCCAACCTTGGTAGACTTGTCATCGCTTACGCCAAGTGCCCTAAAAAAGCGGGGCCTTCACACGCTCTATATCTCGCCACTTAAAGCCCTTGCGGTGGATATAGCGCGTAATCTCGAAACACCCGTTTCAGAAATGGACCTGCCCTTCACCATCGAAACGCGCACGGGGGATACGCCGGCCCATAAGCGCGCACGACAAGCCGAGCGGCCACCGCATATTTTACTCACGACACCGGAACAACTCGCGCTGCTCTTGGCCCATCGCCATGCGAGTAAACTTTTTGCCAATCTGAAGACAATTATTCTTGATGAGTTGCATGCCTTGGTTACTTCAAAACGAGGAGATCTGCTTGCGCTCGATTTAGCGCGTCTCCATCGTTTATCACCATCGCTGGTCACGATAGGCCTCTCCGCAACCGTTCGCGAACCCATTGAGTTACAGCGTTATCTTGTTCCGCAAGTCAAAGATCAGGCTCATCAAGCCGAACTTGTTTGTGTCACGGGTGGCGCGCAAGCAAAAATTGGCATTTTGAAAAGCACCAAGCGCCTTCCGCTCGCGGGTCATACGGCGCTGTCTTCAATGTCCGAAATCTATAAAGCAATTACTGCGCATCATATGACGCTCGTCTTCGTCAACACGCGCATGCAAGCCGAATTTATTTTCCAAGAATTATGGAAGCGGAATGAGTCTTCTCTTCCGATCGCGCTGCATCACGGCTCACTCGATGTCGGTCAACGCCGCAAGGTTGAAGCAGCAATGGTGTCGGGCACCCTACGTGCGATTGTGTGCACTGCGACTCTCGATCTCGGTATTGATTGGGGTGATGTTGATCTCGTCATTAATGTTGGCGCTCCCAAAGGTGCTAGCCGCCTCATGCAACGCATAGGGCGCTCTAACCATCGCTTTGATGAACCATCGCAAGCGCTCTTGGTTCCAGCAAATCGCTTTGAAGCCCTTGAATGCCAGGCGGCGCTAGGGGCCGTTGAAGCCGCCGCCCAAGATACGCCCGATGCGCGGATCGGCGCGCTTGATGTTCTCGCTCAGCACATCTTAGGCATGGCCTGTGCCGATGGATTTGACCCCGACGCACTTTATCTAGAAATATGCACCGCTTCGCCCTATTCGACGCTATCGCGTGAAGACTTTGATCGCACTTTGGATTTCGCTGCGACCGGCGGCTATTCGCTTCGGGCCTATGAACATTTCGCCAAAATCAAACAGGGTAGCGATGGCATTTGGCGTATCTCAACGCCGCGCGCGGCACAGCAATATCGTATGAATATTGGTACGATTGTTGAATCGACCATGCTCAAAGTCCGTCTTGGTCGCATGACCAAAGCGGGCACGCCCGCGCGCGGTGGTCGCGTGCTTGGCGAAGTTGAAGATTATTTCGCAGAAGGCTTGGTGCTCGGTGATACCTTTATCTTTGCCGGAGAAATTCTTCGATTTGAAGGACTCATTGGTAATGAAGTCATTGTTACACGGGCAGCGAAAGGCGTTGATCCGAAAATTCCTGCCTATGCGGGTGGTAAATTTCCTCTTTCAACCTTTTTGGCAGAACGCGTTAGAGCGATGCTTGATGATGAAAAATCGTGGAAGGTTTTACCACCCGAAGTACGAGAATGGCTTGCATGGCAGAAGGACAAATCTGTTTTGCCTCATAAGGGCGAATTATTGGTTGAATGCTTTCCGAGTGGCGACCGCCATTATCTCGCGCTCTATCCGTTTGAAGGTCGTCTGGCGCATCAAACCCTCGGCGTACTTCTTACGAAGCGGTTAGAACGAGCGCGTATGAAGCCCCTTGGGTTTGTATGCAATGATTATGGTATCTGCGTTTGGGCGTTACGCGATCTGAATGAAGCGATGCAGAATAATCTCTTATCGCTTGATGATTTACTTGACGAAGACATGCTCGGTGATGATCTCGAAGAATGGCTTTCTGATAGCTCTATCATGAAACGTGCTTTCCGATATTGCGCTGTGATATCGGGCCTTATTGAGCGCCGACATCCGGGACAAGAAAAATCCGGTCGGCAAGTTACGGTTTCAACCGATTTGGTTTATGATGTTTTGCGTCGGCATGAGCCAGACCATATCTTGTTAAAAGCCGCACGCGCCGATGCGTCATCAGGACTTTTGGATCTTAAGCGATTGGGCGATATGTTAAAGCGTATTCGTGGCCATGTTGTTTTCAAAGCTCTTGAGAAAGTATCACCGTTATCGGTAGCTGTTCTTCTCGAAATTGGTCGTGAGTCCGTTTATGGGGAAGCAGCGGAAGATATTTTGGCCGATGCCGAAAGATCGCTTTTAGCGGAGGCGATCGGATGAATGAAACGAACGCGCAACAAACTGCAACGATATCAATTGGGAATTTATCGCTCATACCCGATGCATCAGGCGTTCTCTTTGAGCCTAATGAAAGATTATTGATCGTATCCGATTTGCATCTTGAAAAAGCGTCATCGCTTGCTCGTCGCGGTTCATTGCTTCCCCCGTATGACACAGTTGATACACTCAAGCGTTTATCCATGGCCATTGATCGACTGCAACCTAATACGATTATTTCACTCGGTGATACCTGGCATGACATTCATGGCCCATCGCGTATGACCGATGAGGCGAATACAATTTTCGCATCCTTGCGCAACACAATCGATTGGATCTTCATCACAGGAAATCATGACCCTGATCCTCCGCAAAATTTATCAGCAAGGGTAATGAACGAAATCCAGATAGGCGGCGTTAACTTCCGGCATGAACCGCAAAGCAATAATACAGAGCCGGAAATTGCTGGCCATTTGCACCCGGTTGCTAAAATACGCGCGAAGGGTCGCTCTATTCGCCGGAAATGTTTTATCAGCGATTCCACCCGCTGTATTTTACCGGCCTTTGGCAGTTTTACAGGTGGATTAAACGTTCTTGATCAAGCATTCAATCCGCTTTTTCCGGATCATAATTTTCTAACGCACGTCGTAAGTTCGGACCAAATATTTATGGTTGGTCCGCATTCCCTGATTTCAGATTAAGCTTCATTGTGCCAAAAGTGCGCCGAGCAGGCTGACCACCACAATCGCCGTTAACCCTACACGCAGTTTGCCATACCAACGCGGCGCCCCGCCTGCCAATACGAGTCCGATATCGGAAACTCCGAGCGCTAAAAATATACCGATCAACATCATCAAATCATAAGGCCGTGGTGTTGCTAGGGCGAGCCATGCAACGAGCGAAGGCATAACGGCGATTATAAATTCGCGTCCATATTGTTCAGGCTTGGCTAACGCGTTGCCCCATCGAACACCGCCAAGAAACGAAGCGATTAATGCTGCATAAGTAACGAGCACCATATGCAAAAGACCGCTATTTAATCCTAACACGTCTGGCGCAAATAAGAGGCATAGAGAACTACCGACAAAAGGAATAAGCCCTGCGGCTCCGAGTAAAAGAGCCGGCATCGGTATCGATTGTTGAGTTGTCGTTGATTGACTAATCGTCATTAAAGCAAAGCCTATTTAATTATTCGGATTAAACGCGACCAAACAGCCGAGCACCTAAAAAGCCACATAAAAGAGCAGCGCACGCAGCAGATAAACCATAGACGGTACTATTCCCACTCGCTTGCAATGCAATCCAGTTTTCCCACGCTGGCAAAGCCGAAAGTGAAACATGCGTAACCTGTGCTGTTTCGCCTATGCCTGTAGCCGCGATGATAAGCCCGATTAGAAAGCGGGCAGCGACCATCAAAATCAATACAGCGAGAGCAAGGCGAAAGGTAGCGCCGCTAACGATGCGAGCAGCAAGCGTACCAAGATGAGAGCCGAATACGCCACCCAAAATTAAAGGGGCGGCGAGAACCACATCGATGGCGTGGTTATAAACAGCATGGAGGATTGTTGCTGCAACCATTGTCACCAAAATTTGCACTTGCGAGGCAACAACGGCGGATCTTGTTGGTAGGCGAAAGAAATAGATAAGCGCAGGCACAAACATAAAGCCGCCACCAACACCAAGAATGGTACCAATCATTCCGATAATAATAGAAATACCGATAAGGGGAACGAGGCTGATGGACAGACCTATATTCGGAAAATAATATTGAAAGCCTAATTGGGTAAGCCAGCGCTGCAGGCTATTTTCTGAAGGCGCTTCATCGTGGGATATAGGCTGCGTCCGCACAGATACGATGCTTTCTTTGAGCATGAATCCGCCAACAATGCCCAATAGAACAACATAAGAAACGCCGATAACAACATCGAGACGTCCTATTCGACTAAGCATGTTAAAGATACCAATGCCTATGAGCGTTCCCGTCAGCGCTCCGCCAATCAAGAAAGCGGATAAGTGAGGATCAATCATCCGCTGACGTGCTGCAACCGTTGTGCTGAAAGTGGCCGAAGCCACAAGCTGTGCGGAGCCTGTAGCGACCGCAATAGACGGAGGTACCCCTAGAAAGATGAGGATCGGTGTCATTAAGAAACCGCCCCCAACGCCGAAAAGGCCAGATACAAATCCGATTAACAATCCGACACACGCAACCGCGCCAAGGTTAATCCAAACACCGGCGATCGGAAGCAACAAGTCAAACATCATAAATACTCAATGTGTACGAAACTGGATTCGTCCTGCCACCCAACTGCCGATCATCATCGCGATCACGAATAAAAATACTTTCCATTCGCCGGTTCCGAGCGAGGCAATCGCCGGACCCGGGCAAAAGCCGGATATTCCCCAGCCAATGCCGAAAAGGGCGCTACCCAAGAGAAGGCGAAGGTCAATCGACTTGGAGTCATCAAGCATAATGACGCGGCCAAACAAGCTGAACTCTCTTTGTTTGGCGCCACGAAAGGCAAGGAAAGAGATCACAACGGCACCACCCATGACAAAGGCTAGTGATGGATCCCACATTCCAAGGAAATCAAGAAAGCCAATGACTTTGCTCGGGTTGGTCATACCGCCTAAAATGAGGCCTGCACCAAAGAGGAGGCCAACAAGATATTCGCTGATCCTTCGAGTAAGATGGTTCATATCTTATCCCCCAATTCCGGAATGGTACATGACCCAAACGGTCAGCACGCCGGTGGCCATAAAGGTAAGTGTCGCCGTGATTGAACGGGGCGAAAGGCGAGCAATGCCGCAAACGCCATGCCCACTCGTGCAGCCTGACCCTAAATTGGTCCCGAAGCCGACGAGTAGTCCTGCAACAATTAATTGAAGAGGCGAACCATCAATTTCGATCTCTGGCATGAGACCTAAAAATCTGGCCCCGATTGGTGCCGAGATTAGGCCTAAAAAGAAGATCACTCGCCATCCAATATCGCCCTTTAAAGGTCGAATCAGACCCCCCAAAATACCGCTGACCCCCATTATTCGGCCATGAAAGAGGATAAAGATCGAGGCGGCTAATCCAATGAGCAAGCCGCCAATCGTTGACCAAAGCGGAGTGAAATGGGCCCAATCAATCGTCATTGATCATCGATCCTCTGGCTAACTGTTCGATCTTGGTCGATCATCGATGCCAGAAATGGGGCATGCGCCGCAAGCAAAACCCGTTGGTCCAGTCCCTATTCTAGGGCTTGAGTTTAAGCGGCCGCAAAAATCGATTTCCAGAATCGATTGACCTTTAAGGCCGTCCCCAAAGGTTTGCGCTGAGTGACGGCGTTTGATCCGCTTGGACTTTGCTCCGATGCGAGGTTTGGTTGGCTGAGCGCGACGGTTTGGGCATCCGTGAATGCGCGGGCTGCCGCGGCCCGTGCGGCGGCCAAAATAGGACGGGGATCAATCGGTGTGGGATCCGGCGCGGTGTTAATCGGCAAAGTCCCTGACGCATCGGCCTCGCTCGGTTTAGGCTTCATCGACAGAAGCAGTTCCTCTATACGGCCCATGCGCTCAGATAAGCGTTGAATGGCCGAATAGTGCACGGTTGTCGAGGCGTGTAGCTTTCGATTTTCGACCTCGGCATTTTTCTTCAATATCCGCGATGTTTCGAGAATTTCTAAGACAGCATGATCGAGCGGACCCTCCAATGGGGCGGCCTGACGAATCATTGGCGTCTGAATTGGTGCAGGAGGGCTTGGCAGATCGGCTTTCACGTCACGCAATGACGCCAATTCCTTCTTAAGCCGATCGACAAAATGGCGAATGCCGGGGGCGTGATCTAACGAAATATGCGTTAATTGACGTTCCGCGATGCTTTTTTCCAACGCCAAGATGGAAAAGCTGAGGCGAAAGGCCTTCTCGCTTGTCGGCGCACGGCCGTGAAGCTTCAATATATGCTCTTTAAGATCTCGGATGGCCTCGATAGCGCTCTGCGGAGCCGGTGGATGGTCGATCGCGGCGTCGCTGCCGCAAGGCAAGGCTTTATCCTGACCAGCGTTAGACTTATTTATAAGTGACTTCCGTTTCGATACCATCTCGCAACGTGAACCTTCATAAACAAACCCTATTCAAATACGTCTCTTTGTATTCAAATAATGATAAAATGCTGTAATATCCTCGAAAAATAAGATTAAATTTTTATGAATTTCTCAGCCAACCTACTGAATTCGAAAATCTAAAATTCAAGATGATCATCCAAAAAATGTTATATTACAGTAGTTTAACGAATTTATTTTGATCTATAAAATATTTATATTTTTTTAGTTGACGATTTAACCGATTACATAGAACTGTTACATTAATTCGTAAAATTGTTTGTTTTCCGTGGCGTAAGTCGGAGTTGAGTTGTGGTGAAATCATTAGTAAGCGTAAAACGTGTATCTTCTACTGGTCAAAGCTCAGGCCGCGGTCGGCCAAAGGCTGGGGCGGGCGATAGCGACTATGTCCACACCATTGGTGACCTGGCCCAAGAATTTGGCGTAACCTTAAGGACGCTCCGGTTCTACGAGGACCGTGGCTTGATCAAGCCAAAGCGGCAAGGTTTAACGCGGCTTTACAGCGATGCTTCAAAGGCCCGCCTGAAAGAAATTATCAAAGCCACCAATCTTGGCTTTACCCTGACCGAGATCCGCGCTCTGCTCGGCGTTGATGGCTCGGCAAAGGCATCGCCCGCTTTGAAATTGAATAAAACCCAAATCGCCGAGCAACTCGCCCATTTGGAAAAGCAAAAGGCCGATATCGAAAAAGCCATTGCCGATTTGAAATCGATGCAGAAATTAGCCGCTTAACCATCTGCGTCTGATCATTGATCCAAACCCACGCTCGGCCTAAGGTGCATCGCGTCATCGGCACGAGGGTGGGTTTAAATGTCTGAAGCTTATATTTATGATCACGCTCGTACGCCGCGCGGGCGTGGCAAGCCCGATGGTGCGTTACATGAAGTAACGGCACTCGCTTTGGCAGCAGCGCCCTTGCGCGCTTTGAAGCAGCGCAACCATCTTGATCCCGCCCTCGTCGACGATGTCGTGCTCGGTTGTGTCGATCCCGTTGGGGAAGCCGGCGGCAATATCGGACGAGCAGCAGCCCTTGTCGCGGGCTTTGGCATCGGCGTGCCGGGTCTCCAAATCAATCGCTTCTGTGCTTCGGGGCTAGACGCCATCAATTTTGCAGCCGCCCAGATCATGGCTGGCCAACAACAGATGGCACTCGCCGGCGGCGCCGAATCAATGAGCCGGATCGGGTTAGGGGCCTCGGGCGGCGCATGGGCCAGCGACCCTTCCATCGCGATCCCCGCCTATTTCATGCCGCAAGGCATCTCGGCCGATCTCATTGCGACCAAATACGGGTTTTCGCGTGCGGCGGTGGACGCCTATGCCGTCGAAAGCCAAAAGCGCGCGGCAAAAGCATGGTCCAACGGATATTTCAAATCGTCGGTTGAGCCCGTCAAAGACATTAATGGCCTGACCATTCTGGCCCATGACGAACATATGCGGCCGGAAACAAGCGTCGAATCCCTTAGTGGTCTCAAACCCTCCTTCGCGGTGATGGCCGACCATGGCGGGTTTGGTGCGGTTGCCCTTCAAGCCCATCCGGAAATTGAGGCCATCCATCATGTCCATCACGCGGGTAACTCATCCGGCATTGTCGATGGCGCAGCGGCTGTCCTGTTAGGCTCTAAAGCAGCAGGCCAATCGGCAGGGCTTAAACCAAGAGCACGCATCAGAGCTTTCGCGAATATCGGATCGGATCCGGCCTTAATGTTAACAGGCCCCGTGGACGTCACCAAAAAGCTTCTTAAAAATGCAGGCATGACCATTAAAGATATCGATCTGTTTGAGGTCAATGAAGCCTTTGCTGCCGTTGTCTTAAGGTTCATTCAAGCCTTCGATGTTGATCCAGCGCTGGTTAACCCGAATGGCGGAGCTATTGCGATGGGTCATCCCCTTGGCGCTACAGGCGCGATGATCTTAGGCACGGCCTTGGATGAGCTTGAGCGGACCAATAAGAACATTGCCCTTATAACGCTATGCATTGGTGCTGGCATGGGCACTGCAACGATCATTGAGCGGGTGTGAGGAATTAAACAAATGACCAGCACTCTGTCTGATTTTACCTTCACAACCGATAGCGATGGCGTTGCAACGCTGACATGGGACGCGTCGGGCAAATCGATGAACGTGTTCACTGATCAAACGATGGCAGAGCTCGATCAGGCGATCGATACCATCGTCGCTGATCCATCGATCAAAGGCTGCATCATCGTTTCGGGGAAACCTGATAGTTTCTCAGGTGGCGCGGATATCCGTATGCTCGCCGGCCTTGTCGAGCGCTCGAAAGAAAATGAGAAAAAACTCGGCGCTGATGAGGCAACCCGTATTTTCTTTGAGGAATCGAGAAAGCTCTCGCAGCTTTTCCGGAAGCTTGAGACATGCGGTAAACCCTTTGTCGCTGCCATTAATGGCATTTGTCTAGGCGGCGCGTTCGAACTTGCTTTGGCATGCCACTATCGTGTCGTATCAGATGATGCGAAAACACGATTAGGTTTGCCTGAGATTAAAATCGGAATTTTCCCCGGCGCTGGTGGCACACAGCGCGTCGCCCGCTTAGCCCATACGGCTGATGCCCTCATTTTTATGATGAAGGGCGAGGCGCTTAAACCAAATGCTGCTCTGAAGTTGAATCTTGTCCATGCCGTTGCGCCAAAAGAAGAGCTTGTGGCGCGCGCGAAAGAATGGATTCTGTCGGTCGGTAACGCCGTTCAGCCTTGGGATGCTGAAGGGTTCAAGCTCCCTTCAGGACCCGTCTATTCAAAAGCGGGCATGATGGTATGGCCGCCCGCCAGCGCGCTTCTGCGCAAGGATACGAATGATAATTATCCCGCCGCTAAAGCCTTGCTACAATCGGTCTATGAGGGGCTCCAATTACCCATGGATGCTGCCTTACGGGTGGAGAGTCGATATTTTGCACATATCCTCAAAGGCCAAGTCGCCCATGCGATGATACGGACGTTGTTCGTCTCCATGCAGGCGCTCAACAAAGGTGCACGGCGACCACCAAACGAGCCTGGAACCACCATCAAACGGATCGGCGTTATCGGCGCTGGTTTTATGGGCTCCGGCATTGCAACCGTTGCAGCGCTTGCCGGTATCGAAGTGGTCCTGATCGATCGTGATCAATCCTCGGCCGATCGAGGCAAAGCGAATGCCGATAAAGTGATGAGCAATAATGTTGCAAAAGGCCGCGCGACCGAAAGCGAACGCGAAGCATTTCTTGCACGCATTACGCCGACCGAAGATTTCGGACTTCTGAAAGATATCGATCTTGTGGTCGAGGCTGTTTTTGAAGATCCGTCCGTCAAAGCCGAGACCATCCAAAAGGCCGAAGCGGCGATGCCGTCGTCTGTGGTCTTTGCATCCAACACGTCGACTTTACCTATTTCAGAATTGGCGCATCATTTCTCGCGTCCGGTTGATTTTATCGGCATCCATTTCTTCTCCCCTGTTGATCGGATGCAATTGGTAGAGATCATTGTCGGCAAACAAACGGGATCAAAAGCACTTGCTATGGCTTTCGACTTTGTTCGTAAAATTGGCAAGACACCCATTGTCGTTAATGATGCCCGCGGCTTTTTCGCCAATCGTTGTGTTTTAAATTATCTTCTTGAAGGCCATTTGATGCTTCACGAAGGTGTGCCTCCGGCCATGATTGAAAACGCGGCCCGTATGGCTGGCATGCCGGTTGGTCCATTAGCTCTATCCGATGAAATCGCCATTGATTTGATCTATAAGATTCTCAAAGCAACCAAGGCTGCCTTGGGTCCTCACGCCGTTAATCAAATTCAAGAATCGATTTTAAACAGTATGGTTGAAAACCATCACCGATTCGGGCGTAAAAGCGGCGGCGGATTTTACGATTATCCGAAAGATGCCCCTAAACGTCTATGGTCAGGCCTAATCGAGTTTCAATCGAAGCAACTTGATCCGGAAACAATCAGTGTAAGCGATTTGAAACATCGGCTTCTTGTCACTCAAGCGCTTGAAGCTGCGCGCTCGATCGAAGAAGGCATTGTTACCGACCCTCGCGAAGCGGATGTAGGCGCTATTTTAGGCTTTGGTTTTGCGCCCTATACTGGAGGCCCCATCTCCATGATTGATGGGATCGGTCCTAATCGTTTCGTTGCCTTATGTGAAGCGCTGGCCAATCAATATGGTGATCGATTCTTGCCCAATGCCTTACTCAAAAAAATGGCAGCAGCGGGTGAGCATTTCTACTCATAAACGAGCAGCCCGCCACTGCGCCAGCAAGGCACGAAGCGCCGCTGGCTTTAATGGCTTATGCAGAACAATAACATTATTAGCTTCGGCACTCTCTCGAACAGCCTGCGTACGATCAGCCGTGATAAGAATTGCTGGTAGTTCAGAGCGAATTTGATCGCGTAATTTTTTAATCGCATCCAACCCAGTGCCAAGATCGAGGTGATAATCGGCAATGACGGCGTCCAACGGCAATTGAATGCCATCCAATTCAGAGAGGCTAGAAACGGCATTTACCCGGCACCCCCAGCCCTCCAACAAGATCCGCATACCGTTAACGATGGCAGGCTCATTATC
>DAIOVR010000018.1:0-13220 GCA_036758905.1 Beijerinckiaceae bacterium
TCGGGCGAAATGTTTTGCCGCCGTTGATGGCATCATGGCGATGGCCAATCGTTCGCAGGAAGAAGCCCTCGCAGGGCAGGGTGATATTTTTGGTGGGCTCGGCGAGCCGGAAGCTTTGCGCGTGCCGCCCCATGCCCCTTGGCAAGCGTCCGAACGGTTACAGCGAGAATATGATGCGATCGGCTTCTTTTTGTCCGGCCATCCGCTTGATGACTATGCTGGCATTTTGAAACGGCTCAAAGTTCAAAGCTATATGGATTTTGCCCGTGATGCCCGTGGCGGGGCAACGGTCGGCAAACTGGCCGCAACCGTGCTTGATCGGAGCGAACGTCGGACCAAATCGGGCAGCAAGATGGGCATCTTCGCTCTGTCCGATCGGTCTGGTCATTTTGAGTCGATCATTTTCCAAGAAGGGCTGAACCAGTTTCGGGATGTTCTGGAGCCGGGGCAGGCTGTCGTGTTGATCGTGCAAGCACAGGTTGAGGGTGAAGACGTTAGAATTCGCATTCAATCCGCCGAGCCATTGGAAAAGGCGGCGTCCCGCTTGCCAAGCTCGCTGCGCATCACGTTGTCGGATGCCTCGCCAATGTCCGCCTTATCGGGTGCCCTAAAAGATCGAGGGGATGGGGAAGTGCTTATTATTTTGCCAATTGATGGTGGGATAAGGGAAGTTGAATTGAAATTGCCGGGTGGTTTTCGCGCCACCCCGCAGATTGCCGGTGCCATTCGGACCATTCCGGGCGTTATGGCTGTGGAACATGGCTGATTGCCCTTCTACCCCTTGCAAAACGCTGTCCCCCCGCGTATAGGACGGCCCATCACACATGCGGGGACTGGGCGTTCGCGTCCTTTCCGGTGATCGGCCATGAGGGTCGGTTCACATCCCCCGCAGAGGACATAACCGGAGAATACAACAATGGCTTTGCCAGATTTTTCTATGCGTCAATTGCTCGAAGCGGGCGCCCATTTTGGTCACCAGTCGCATCGCTGGAACCCAAAAATGCAGCAGTTCATTTTCGGAACGCGCAATAACATCCACATTATCGATCTCGCCCAGTCTGTTCCTATGCTGCACCGCGCCCTTCAGGCCGTGTCGGATACGGTGGCTAATGGCGGTCGTATTCTTTTTGTTGGCACGAAGCGCCAGGCTGCCGATCTGATCTCGGATGCGGCTAAGCGTTCGGCTCAGTACTATGTCAATTCCCGTTGGCTGGGCGGCATGTTGACGAACTGGAAGACAATTTCCGGTTCGATCCAGCGCCTCAAGAAGGTTGACGAATTGCTTGCCGGTGGCGCGCAGGGTTTGACCAAGAAAGAGCGCTTGATGCTTTCCCGCGAAAAGGAAAAGCTCGACAAGGCTCTCGGTGGTATCCGTGAAATGGGCGGTACGCCAGACATGATCTTCGTGATCGACACCAATAAAGAACAGCTCGCCATTCAAGAAGCACAGCGCCTTGGTATTCCAGTCGCGGCCATCATTGATACCAATTGCGATCCAGACGGCATTACCTTCCCAATTCCAGGAAACGACGATGCTGGCCGTGCGATTGCACTTTATTGCGATCTCATTGCGCGTGCAGCGCTCGACGGTATTTCGCGGAGCCAGGGTTCTTCGGGCATGGATATGGGCTCGTCGGTCGCACCAATGGCAGAAGTTCTGCCAGTTGATGCAGCGCCGTATGTTGGTGAAGCCTTTGAACGTCTCTCCGTTCCTCGCGGTGCGCCGGACGATTTGAAGAAGCTGACGGGCATCGGTCCTCAGCTTGAGCAGAAGCTGAATGAAGCTGGCGTCTACCATTATTGGCAGGTTGCTGCGATGTCAGACGCGGACGTTGCCAAGCTTGATCAAGAGCTGAAGCTGAATGGCCGCGCTGGACGTGACGGCTGGATTGCATCGGCTCGTGGTCTTGTTGAAGCCGGCTAATTAAAACACATCCGATCCGCAAATCTGTCACGCGAATCGGTCCTTGTGATAAACGAGACGGCGGCTTTCGGGTCGCCGTCATTCTTATGAACGGATGAAAGGATTATCCCATGGCAACTGTTACCGCGGGAATGGTGAAGGATCTTCGCGAGAAGACCGGCGCTGGTATGATGGATTGCAAGGCAGCGCTTGATCAGAATAACGGCGATATCGAAGCCGCTATCGATTGGCTGCGCACAAAAGGTTTGGCAAAGGCCGCTAAGAAGTCGGGCCGTGTCGCGGCTGAAGGCCTTATTGGTCTGCGCGTATCCGGCAAGAAGGGTGTTGTCGTTGAAGTCAATTCGGAAACGGATTTCGTCGCGCGCAACGAAGAATTTCAGTCGCTCGTTACAACGATCGCGAATGTTGCCCTCGAGAAGTCTGCCAATGTCGACGCGCTCAATGGCACGCATTATCCCGGCGGTGGCACGGTTCAGGAAGCTATCCAGAATGCAATCGCTACCATTGGCGAAAACATGACCCTTCGCCGTGCGGCTGAGTTGTCGGTGCATGAAGGTGTCATCGGTTCTTATATCCATTCGTCGATTGCTGATGGTTTAGGCAAGATTGGTGTAATCGTGGCTCTTGAGTCGACCGGCAAGGCGGATGAATTGCTGGCGCTTGGCCGTCAAATCGCCATGCATGTTGCAGCTGCTAATCCTCAGGCCCTTGACGCTTCCGGTTTGGATGCGGCTACGATTGCTCGCGAAAAGGCTGTTTTGGCTGAAAAGAACGCTGGTAAGCCTGCCAATGTGATCGAGAAGATCGTCGAGAGCGGCATCAAGACCTATTACAAAGAGGTTTGCTTGATCGAGCAGTCTTATATTCATGATCCGTCCAAGACCGTTGCGCAGGCCGTTAAGGAAGCTGCTGGCCGTGTTGGTGGTCCGGTTGAGCTTAAAGGCTTCGTTCGCTACGCCTTGGGCGAGGGAATTGAGAAACAAGAAAGCGATTTCGCGGCGGAAGTCGCGGCGGCATCGGGCGTCAAGGCCTGATGAAAAAGTTCAAAAGGCGGTGCTCGGCACCGCCTTTTTTTTGATGGCAGAAGAATAAGCGGAGGCTCCCATGGCTGATATCAAGCG
The DNA here is from genome assembly GCA_036758905.1 of Beijerinckiaceae bacterium. Classification (GTDB taxonomy): domain Bacteria; phylum Pseudomonadota; class Alphaproteobacteria; order Rhizobiales; family Beijerinckiaceae; genus CAIUPE01. The sequence continues at coordinate 3,046 of DAIOVR010000018.1, forward strand.
TGTCCTTGTAAAATTGTCGGGTGAAGCCCTGATTGCTGCCGATGGATATTGGTTGGCACCCGCAACCCTCTCACGATTAGCTGCGGATTTGGCGGCGGCTTCACGGGCAGGATATGAAATTGCGGTCGTCATCGGTGGCGGCAATATCATCAGAGGCGCAAAAGTAGGCGCAGCGGGTTGGATTGACCGCGCAACAGCTGACTCGATGGGCATGCTTGCAACGATCATGAATTCGATCGCTCTTGAGGGAGCAATCGAGGCCCATGGCACATCGGCGCGCACTTTATCGGCAGTCGCTGTCCCAACAATATGCGAGACTTATGCAAGGCAATTGGCTTCGCACCATATGCAGAAAGGCCGCATCGTTGTGTTGGCTGGAGGCACGGGAAGCCCATTCTTCACAACCGATACGGCAGCGGTTTTGCGAGCCGTCGAGCTCAAATGTGATGCCGTTTTAAAAGCGACACAAGTTGACGGTGTTTATACGGCGGATCCGAATAAAGATAAGACGGCTACTCGCTTTGATCGCCTGACTCATGATGATGCCATCGCACGCGACCTTAAAATTATGGATACGGCGGCCTTTGCGTTGGCGCGTGAAAACCGCCTCAATATTTTGGTCGGTTCGGCGCATGGAGAGGGGGCTATTACGGCGATTTTGCGGGGCGAGGCGAAATCCACTCTGGTTACGCCTTGAAAGGGGTTAGCCTAAGTCGTAATTAACGAGTGATATTTTTTTGTTTGAGGAGCCGACGAAGCCATGAGTGCAACCTTTGATCTTGCTGATTTGAAACGCCGAATGCAGGCGACAATTGCTTCTTATAAGCACGATCTAGCCGGGCTGCGGACGGGGCGCGCTTCATCGTCGATGCTCGATCCTATCCAAGTTGATGCCTATGGGTCCTCAATGCCGCTCAATCAGGTGGCAACCGTAACGGTGCCTGAGCCACGCATGCTCTCTGTTCAGGTTTGGGACCGATCGATGGCTGCTGCGGTCGACAAAGCTATTCGGGAGGCTAATCTTGGCCTTAATCCTCAAATGGAAGGCCAGATTATTCGAGTGCGTATCCCTGAGTTAAACGAGCAGCGCCGCAAAGAGATGGTCAAAGTTGCGCATAAATATGCCGAGGAAGCCCGTGTGGCCGTGCGCCATGTTCGCCGGGACGGGCTTGATCTCCTCAAGAAACTTGAGAAGGACGGCAAGATGAGCGAAGATGATGTCTCAAGACAGTCGGATCAGGTTCAAAAGGCCACGGATCAGTCGATCGTCGAGATAGATCAAATCCTCGGTGCTAAAGAAAAAGAAATTATGCAGGTCTAAGGTTTTGTAACCTTTTGATGGTCTAAAACGTTACGTAATTGAATCTTTCGGTAAACGCCTTTGTCAGCCTCTATGACGGACCCAATTTCTTATATTCCCGATCATGTCGCCATTATCATGGACGGCAATGGGCGGTGGGCGTCGCAACGCGGACTGCCAAGATTTGAGGGACATCGGCGAGGGGTCGATGCGCTGCGTCGAACCATCACCGCCGCTGAGGAATTGGGTATTCGGTTTCTGACCGTTTATAGCTTCTCTTCTGAGAATTGGCGCAGGCCGGTTGCCGAGATCGCCGAATTGATGGGGTTGCTTCGCCGTTTCATCCGTAATGATCTTGCCGATTTGCACGCTAGGAATGTCCGTATCCGGGTGATCGGGGTCGATGACGGGCTGTCTTCCGATATTGTTGCTTTGCTCGATGAAGCTGAGAAATTAACCAGTGGAAATACGGGGCTTACCTTCGTCGTAGCCTTTAACTATGGCTCGCGTCGGGAAATTGCTGATGCGGTCCGCGGTTTGGCAGCTGATGTTGCTGCCGGTCGTCTACAGCCTTCAGCCATAACAGAAGATATGATTGCTGGGCGACTGAGCACAGCCGGAATTCCAGATCCTGACCTTATCATTCGGACGTCAGGAGAGCAGAGACTTTCCAATTTCCTCCTGTGGCAAGCATCTTATTCGGAACTGGTATTCAGTCCGGTCCTTTGGCCTGATTTTGGCCGGGATGCTTTATTGGAAGCCATCGATGCGTATCGCGTGCGGGATCGACGGTTTGGTGGATTGTCAGCGGCGATCGGCGGATCGCGTTGATTGCTCCTGTCGCATCACCCAATTCTACGGGAAGCGGGACGGCAAAGTCATCGGAACTTAGAAGCCGTGTTTTTTCAGCAATTGCTTTAGCCTTGCTCGCGCTTGGAAGCGCTTGGTATGGCGGGACCATTTTTTCCATCGTTTGGGGAATTGCAGCAATTGCCGTGCTTAGCGAGTGGCAAGCCGTTATCGGCTTTTCTGGACGTAAGCTATGGGTATCCGTTGCGATTGGCGCCGTTGGATTAGTTTCCGCCATTGGTCTGCTGTTGTGGAAATCGGTTCCGCCTTTCGTTGGATTTTTGCCGGTCTTATTGGCGGGGTTCATCAATGTATTGGCGTTTCGTCGCCCGTCATTGGCTTCGACGTGGCTGTTTTTAGGCCCGCTTTATGCGGCTTCGGTCGTCATTGGGCCGATGATTATGAGGGAACGTCAGCCCGAAGGTCTGATCATCATTGTCTGGCTATTCCTAGTTGTCTGGATTTCGGATATCGGCGCGTTTTTTGTTGGCCGTAGGGTCGGGGGCCCTAAATTATGGCCATCAGTAAGTCCGAAAAAGACGTGGTCCGGTTTTATCGGTGGGTTGTTTTCGGGTACTTTGGTCCCGATTTCAGCGGTTTATGCAGCCAAGCTATGGCTTTCTATAGAATGGCTTGATGGGTGGCCGTTAGTTCTTCTCACGCTTACAACGGCGCTGGTATCTGAATGTGGTGATTTGTTCGAGTCGGCCATGAAACGCCGTTTCGGGGTAAAGGATTCCGGAAATTTGATACCCGGGCATGGCGGCATTATGGATCGTTTGGACTCGTATACAGCCGCTGCCTTCTATCTGTTGTTGGTTGCGCAGATTTTCGCCGTTTGATGAATATTTGCGGCCGAACTGGAGCCTTAAGTGTCACAACCTAGCCCTAATTGTGTTTTAGCGTTGTCGATCATATTTTAGAGTGGATTTCATGAATATTACTGACCTCCCGAGCTATCTGGCTGGCGGATTCGTTCATACGATCGTCCCATTCCTGTTTGTCTTGACGATTATCGTCTTTTTTCATGAATTGGGACATTATCTTGTCGGGCGGTGGTGCGGTGTTCGCGTCTCGACTTTCTCCATCGGATTTGGGCCCGAGCTCATTGGTTGGAATGATCGCAGCGGCACGCGTTGGCGCGTAGCGCTGTTGCCTCTTGGGGGATTTGTTCGCTTTTTCGGGGATGTCGATCCTGCCAGCACGCCGGACTATGAGTCCGCTGAGGCGTTAACACCCGACGAACGCGCTGTTAGTTTCATCTTTCAGCCCGTGTGGAAGCGCTTCCTCATTGTATTGGCGGGACCATTAGCCAGTATTTTACTAGGAATCGTGATTTTTTCATCGAATGCCTATTTGTTCGGCCGGGTTGTACTCATTCCAAAAGTGGCGAGCATTGTTGCCGATAGCGCGGCGGCGGAAGCGGGATTCCAGGTCGGGGATATTATCCTGTCGGTAGAGGGGGCGGAGGTGGAGAGCTTTATAGATCTCCAAAGAATCGTCGGCATGTATGCGGGAGTTCCGCTCAAATTTCAGGTCAAGCGCGATGGCGCCGAGATTCCGTTGGTCGCAACGCCAAAGATGCAATTGAGAGATTCGATTGCTGGAAGCCGCCGCATGGGCGTGCTTGGCATTGCCGCTGCACGAGATGCTTCTACGCTCATTATGAAGCAGGAGACGGTTTTCGGCGCGATAGCCTTTGGTCTTCGCCAAACATGGAACGTGATTGAAAGCAGCGGGGATTTTTTGGCCGGTCTTTTTTCGGGAAGAGCATCCACGGATCAATTGTCAGGACCAGTTGGTATCGCCAAGATGTCGGGCGAGGTGGCGAAGCTTGGCCTTAATGCTCTCATTGGCTTTGCCGGAATGATTTCCGTTTCGATTGGATTACTGAACCTTATGCCGATTCCGCTTCTCGATGGCGGTCATTTGGTGCTTTATGCCATTGAGGCCGTTAGAAATCGTGCTTTAAATCAAAAGGTTACGGAATTTATTTTTAAGATTGGATTAGCGATTATCGCCTGCCTAACGCTGTTTTCCCTGTATTTGGACCTTCGTTAGCCGTTAGCGTTAACCTTTGGATAATGCTGATTGCAAAATTTGACGAGAAATTGACGTTATTTTTCGGTCAGATGTTTGCAGTAGCCCGTAAAGGCGTTAAAAGGTAAAAGTCGTATTAGGCCATCCAAGGTGTTTGCGTTGGCCCGTACTCGGATTGGGATTGTGTCGCAATGAAGTTAGCTAATACTGCCTTTGCTCTTGGCCGCCGGTTGTTTTTCTTCCTGTCGGTTATGTTGATCTTGTCCTTCGGCACTGCGGTGTCTGGGCACGCAGAGGTTATCGTTGTGAAGGGCAATAGCCGGGTCGATGTCACGACCATTCAATCCTATGTTTCGGGTCAGTCTATTGATGTCGCCAAGAAGGATCTTTTGGCGACGGGCCTTTTTTCTAGCGTTGATATCGCGAAGAAAGGCGAAGAGATCGTCGTAACGGTCAAAGAAAACAACATCATCAACCGGGTCGCTTTTGAGGGGACGAAGCGTCTTAAGTCTGAGATGTTCGAGGGCGAGCTACAGTTGAAGCCACGTGGTTCGTTCACGCAGGCCGCGCTTGATGCGGATATCGCGCGGATCAAGGAAATTTATCAGCGCGTGGGTCGTGCAAGTGTTGATGTACAGTCGCGTATTGTCCAGCTTGAAAACGGCAAAATCGACGTCGTGTTCACGGTCAATGAGGGTAGCAAGACCGGCGTCAAATCGATTGAATTTTCGGGTAATGCTAATTTCTCGTCGGGTCGTTTGCGGGATGAAATGCAGACGACAGAAAGCAATTGGCTTTCATGGATTAAGACCTCGGACGTATATGATGCAGATCGTTTAGCGGCTGATGCTGAATTGGTTCGCCGCTTCTATCTCCGTCATGGTTATGCCGATATGCGTGTTGTCGACACGAAGGTGAACTATGACGAAGCGGCTGCTGGTTATCGTGTGTTGATCACGGTTGATGAGGGCAAGCAGTACAAGGTCAGCGATATTTCTATCGTATCCAAGATTCCTGAAATTACTGCCGAGTCGCTTCGTCCAAAGGTCGCGCTCAATCAGGGTGACGTTTACAATTCTGATCTGGTCGAAAAGTCGATTTACGGCATTACAACTCAGGTTTCTGCAAAAGGTTATGCTTTCTCTCAGGTTCGTCCTAAGGGTGATCGCGATCCAGCAACTTCGACAATTAAGCTTTCCTTCGTTGTTGAAGAAGGTCCTCGTGTTTACATTGAGCGCATCAATGTTCGTGGTAATACCCGCACACGGGATTACGTCATTCGTCGTGAGTTCGATATCGGTGAGGGGGACGCCTATAATAAAGTGTTGGTCGATCGGACCGAGCGTCGCTTGAACAATCTGGGCTTCTTTAAGTCGGTGCGTATTTCGAATGAGCCGGGTTCTACGCCCGACCGCGTTATCGTGAATGTCGATGTTGAAGATAAGTCTACTGGTCAGTTCTCGGTCGGCGGTGGTTACTCAACATCAGAAGGTATTCTTGCTGAGGTTGGTGTTCAAGAATCGAATTTGATGGGCAAGGGGCAGTTTGCTCGCGTTCGCGGTTCGACCGGCCAATATTCGAAGGGCGTCGAATTCAATTTCACTGAGCCTTATTTCTTGGATCGCCATTTGGCGGGCGGTTTCGACTTGTATTCGAAGCAAAACGACAACTCGCAATTTGCTTATTATTCAAACGTGAAGACGGGTGCTACGTTCCGTCTGGGTGCTCCGTTAACGGAAGAGTTTTCGGTTACAGGTCGTTATTCGATTTATAATAACAATCTAACAATCACAGATACGGATAATGCTTCGCTGGCTATTCAGAGTGCCGCGGGAAACAATCTTACCTCAGCGCTTGGCTACACGCTCGCTTACAACACGCTCGATAATGTGAATAATCCACGTTCGGGTCAGATGCATGAATTAAAGCAAGATGTTGCCGGATTTGGCGGTGACTCACGCTTTATCAAGACAACTGCTGACCTTAAATATTATCATGAGCTTTCCGATACTTTTACAGGCTTACTGAGAGGGCAGGCGGGTTACGTCTATTCGGATAATCTTCGAATCATTGACGGCTTCTTTATGGGTCCTGACTTGGTTCGTGGTTTTGCTATGTCCGGTATGGGAGCGCGTGATAGCAACACGGCCCAGGTTTCACGTAACGCATTGGGCGGCACGACCTACCTTGGTGGCTCAACCGAATTACAGTTCCCGCTGTTTGGTATGCCGCGCGAAGTTGGTCTAAAGGGTGCGATATTTGCGGACGCTGGTACGCTCTTCGGCTATTCCGGTCCAACTTCTAGCGTTAGCGTTGTTGGTGACGATAAGTCGATCCGCAGCTCGGTTGGCGCGGGTGTACTTTGGGCATCGCCAATTGGTCCGATCCGGCTTGATCTAGCCTATCCGGTTACCAAGAATGATTATGATCAGACGCAAGTATTTAGGTTCTCGGCTGGTTCGACCTTCTAATTGGAAGACGAATTGGAAGTGCAAAGACTGATTTGGATGGTTTAGTGTCCCGGAGTGACGGTCAATTTTTTGAAGTTACACCGCGGACCCTGATGGAAATTGCGGAACTTACTTCTGCGTCTCTTCCCTCTGGCTACGCCACTGATTTGATCATTATCGGCGTTGCGACGCTTGATCGCGCTGGTTCAGCTGAATTGTCGTTTCTTGATAATTCCGCCTATCGTAAGGCGTTGGAGAGCAGCAGGGCGGGTGCTTGTTTTGTTTCCCCTGCCGATGCGCATTTGGTACCTGCTGGTACGATTGCTCTCATTGTCGCCCATCCCTATGCGGCCTTCGCAAAGGCTGCGATGGCGCTTTATCCTGAGGCTGCATTTCCATGCCCGGTTTTTGGTCGTTTAGGTATATTTCCGGGCGCTACCGTTCATGCGGAAGCGCGCCTTGAATCGGGCGTTTCACTCGATCCTGGGGTTGTTATAGGCCCCGGTGTTGAGATTGGAGAGGGTTCGACGATTGGAGCCAATACCGTCATCGGCCCTTACGTCAGAATTGGTCGCCATTGCCATATCGCTTCAAATGTAACGATCATCCATTCGCTCATAGGCAATGACGTTATTATTCATTCCGGCGTTAGCCTTGGCCAAGATGGTTTCGGTTTTGCCATTGGTCGCGATGGGCATAGCAAGGTGCCGCAGATCGGGCGTGTTATCGTTCAAGATAAAGTTGAGCTCGGCGCTCAAGTTACGATTGATCGCGGCGGCGTTAGAGATACGATCATAGGCGAAGGCTCCAAGATCGATAACATGGTGCACATTGCTCATAATGTTGTGATTGGCAGACATTGCCTGATTGCTGCTCAAACGGGAATTGCCGGAAGCGCTGAGATAGGTGACTTCTGTATCATCGGCGGGCAGGTTGGTATGAATGGCCATATTAAAATTGGCCGTGGTACTCAGATTGCAGGCGGCAGTTCGGTCATCTCGGACTTACCTCCCGGTTCGAAGGTAGGCGGTTATCCTGCGAGGCCGATCAAACAATGGTTTAGGGAAGTGGCTGTTTTGGGTCGTTTGGCTCAGACATCCCGTGGCGGTAATAAAGTCTCGAGTATAGACGCTCGAATGAACGGAACGGAGTTAGACGATGAATGATACCAGCAAGAAGGAATTGGGTACCGCTGATATCCTGAGGATTCTCGAATTGCTTCCCCATCGTTATCCCTTTTTATTGGTCGATAAGATCATCGAAATGGATGGTGATGACTCGTGCATCGGCATTAAAAATGTGACGTTCAACGAACCGCAATTTAATGGTCATTTTCCGGGCCGTCCTGTGATGCCGGGTGTTATGCTGATTGAAGGCATGGCGCAGACGGCGGGTGCTTTGTGCGTTGCTTCAAAAGACGATGCCGCTCCGAAAATCGTTTATTTCATGACGATTGATAATGCTAAATTTAGAAAGCCGGTAGGTCCGGGCGATCAGGTCCATTATCATCTGAAAAAATTACGTCAGCGTGCCAATATGTGGTGGTTCCAGGGCACGGCAAAAGTAGATGGTAAAATCGTTTGCGAAGCTGAACTTAGCGCAATGTTGGTGAATTAAGGTTTTGGGCATGAATCAGGCAACCCAAATTCATCCAATGTCCGTGGTAGATCCATCAGCAAAACTTGGCGTGGGCGTTGTGATTGGTCCGTTTTGCACGGTTGGCCCCCATGTCGAATTGGGTGATGGTTCGGAATTGGTGAGCCAGGTTTCGATTTCTGGCCGTACCACGATTGGCCCCGGCGCGCGTATTTTTCCTTTCGCCTCCATTGGTCATATTCCGCAAGATTTAAAATTTCATGGCGAGGAATCGACACTTGAAATTGGTGCGAAATGCACGATCCGGGAAGGCGTTACGATGAACCCCGGAACCGAAGGTGGCGGTCTTGTTACGCGTGTTGGTGATCGGTGTACCTTTCTTGCCAATTCCCATGTCGCACATGATTGCATCATTGGTAATGATGTTATTTTTTCGAACAATGTGATGTTGGCCGGCCATTGTCACGTTGGCGATTTTGCGATTTTAGGCGGAGGCGCTGCTGTTCATCAATTTTGTCGAATTGGTGCGCACGCGTTTATTGGTGGTCTTTCGGGTGTTGAGAATGATGTGATCCCTTATGGCATCGCATTAGGTAATCGCGCGCATTTGGCCGGTCTCAATATGGTTGGGTTAAAGCGCCGTGGTTTCTCACGTGAGGCGATTCAAGATATCAGGCGCGCCTATCGTTTGCTTTTTGCCGAGGAAGGTACGTTGCAAGAACGTATTGAAGACGTGCAAGGTGATTTCGCTGATGATCCGATTGTCATTGAAATTCTCGACTTCTTGCGGGCGAGCGGTACACGGTCGGTTTGTACGCCACGCGACAGCAAGGCTGCTTGATTGGCGCCCGTGATGTCGGGCGAGCGGATTGGGGTGATCGCCGGTAGCGGCGCATTTCCACTTGAAATTGCGGCTTCTATAGAACGATCCGGAAATTCAGTTTTCATTGTGGGTTTGCGTGGCTTCGCGGAACGTGGTGTTCGTTCTTTCCCCTATATGATTGCTGACATGCTCGACCCGCATCGCATTTTGGATGCATTGCGCCGTCAAGGAATTACAAAGGTTGTTTTAGCCGGCGGCGTTGCCCGACCTGGGCCTATGGCGCTCTTTTCGATTTATACTTTTTTTCGAAACCGGGATGAGTTGCGTCGTATTGTCAGTGGCGGTGATGATCGCATTCTACGGGGTGTTGTTCGACTGTTTAATGATGAAGGATTTGAGGTTCTTGGTGTTGATCAGGTAGCACCTGATTTATTGGCGCCACTTGGCAGCATCGGGAACGTAAAACTGAATGATGAAAGTAAAGCTGATATTGAGCTGGCTTTGCAGTGTTTAGCGACGATGGGGCGGTTTGATTTCGGGCAGGGCGTTGTTGTTGGAGGTGGACGTATTTTAGCCGTCGAAGGCCCGGAGGGTACAGATGCGATGCTTCACCGCGTACGCGATCTCCAAAAAAATCGCCGGGTGAGTTTGGAAAAGCCGAGCGCGATTTTGGTTAAAGCTTCTAAGCTAGACCAAGATCGACGTGTTGATTTGCCGGCCATTGGACCGAAGACGATCCAGACTGCTGTGAAAGCGGGGTTGATTGGCATCGCGGTTGCTGCCCATGATGTTATTCTCGTTGAAAAGGAACGATTGATCAGAGATGCTGATCGAATGGGAATATTCGTTGCAGGGGTTAAAGGATGATCTCATCGCAACGGCCTTTGCACATCGGAATTATCGTTGGTGAAATTTCCGGAGATGCGCTTGGCGCAAAACTTATTCCCGCGCTACGGGATCGGTTTGGTTCGCGGCCAATTAAGTTTTTTGGTGTAGCTGGACCTGCGATGGAACAAGTGGGAGTGGATAGTCTTTTTCCGCTGGAAGACATCGCGGTTATGGGCATTGTTCCCGTTATAAAACGCCTCCCGTCTTTGCTACGACGGATACGTGAAAC
>DAIOVR010000018.1:13320-19517 GCA_036758905.1 Beijerinckiaceae bacterium
CGATGAAGCGCGACGGAAGGAGCAGCCACCCTGCGTGCTTGTTCTCCCAGGTAGTCGGCGTTCCGAAATTCAGCGTTTAATGCCGATCTTCGGCGAAACATTAAAATTGGTTTCCGAACGTTATGGACAAGATTTAGAATTTGTTTTGCCGGTTGTTGATCATGTCAGACCAATGGTTGAGGCGGCGATTGCTAATTGGTCTATTAAACCCAAACTTCTTTTTGGCGAGGCCGAAAAATTTGCAGCCTTCCGGCGTGCTAAAGCTGCCTTGGCTGCATCGGGCACAGTCACGTTGGAGCTTGCTTTAGCGCATGTTCCTATGGCGGTTGGGTATCGCGTGGGAGCTGTCGAGGGCCAGATTAGGCACTTTATTCACGTGTCTTCTATTGTTCTTGCTAATTTGATCATTGGGGAAAATGTAATCCCGGAGCGTATTCAGGCTGCATGTAATTCTGAGCAATTAGCCGCTGATTTGTTACCCTTACTCAATGATACGGCGCAGCGGCAAAGGCAGTTGAATGGCTTTAATCTGCTGGATCAATCGATGGCAATCGGTTCATCTAGCCCAAGCCAAAAGGCTGCTGTCATCATTGCCAATATACTTATGAGTGAGCATTAAAAAAGGGGCGCCAATGGCACCCCTTTTAATTTTCCATGTAGGTCAGTCTCAACGCATATGAGTTGGAACATAATCGCGTTGTGGTGCGCCTGTGTAGAGCTGACGCGGACGACCAATTTTCTGGCCTGGATCCTCAATCATTTCCTTCCACTGCGCAATCCAACCGACTGTACGGGCCAAGGCGAAGAGAGCGGTGAACATGGAGGTCGGGAAGCCCATCGCCTTCAGCGTGATACCCGAATAGAAATCGATGTTCGGATAAAGCTTCTTCTCAATAAAATAGGAATCGCTGAGTGCAATGCGCTCAAGCTCCATAGCAACATCGAGTAACGGATCGTCCTTGATGCCGAGTTCATTTAATACTTCATGCGTTGTCTTCTGCATGATCTTGGCGCGTGGATCGTAATTCTTGTAAACACGATGGCCAAAGCCCATCAGACGGAACGGATCGTTCTTGTCTTTTGCGCGTGCAATGTAGTGAGGAATCTTATCAACGGTACCGATCTCTTGAAGCATCTTAAGAGCCGCTTCATTTGCACCACCATGTGCAGGTCCCCAAAGGCAAGCAACACCCGCTGCGATACATGCGAATGGATTAGCGCCCGACGAGCCAGCTAAACGAACCGTCGAAGTTGAGGCGTTCTGTTCGTGGTCGGCATGGAGAATAAAGATACGATCCAATGCGCGCGAAAGAACCGGATTGACCTTATATTCTTCCGTTGGCACCGCGAAGCACATGCGGAGAAAGTTCGACGTATAGTCGAGGTCATTTTGTGGATAGACGAAGGGTTGGCCGATCGAATATTTATAGGCCATCGCGGCGAGCGTTGGGAACTTCGCAATCATGCGCATGGATGCAATCATGCGTTGGTTTTCGTCCGCAATATCGGTTGAGTCATGATAGAAGGCCGATAATGCGCCAACACTCGCGACCATGACGGACATTGGATGCGCGTCGCGACGGAAGCCTTGGAAAAACCGCATCATCTGTTCATGCACCATTGTGTGGCGCGTAACGCGGTAATTGAAGTCGCTCCGCTGCGCTGGATTAGGCAGCTCGCCGTACAACAGTAGATAGCAGGTCTCAAGAAAATCGCCGTGCTCAGCTAATTGGTCGATCGGGTAGCCGCGATACAGCAAGACGCCTTCGTCACCATCGATATAGGTAATTTTTGACTCACAGCTCGCTGTCGAGGTGAAGCCAGGGTCATAGGTGAACATCCCTGTCTGGGCGTATAGCTTGGCAATATCGACCACGCTCGGACCGATGGTTCCGTCTTTAACGGTGAGGTCCAATTTCTGATCGGCGACATTTAAAGAGACGGGTTTCGACATGCTAAAGCTTTCCTGAACGGATTTGGCCTAAAACTGCCCAATGATTGGCACCGCCTATAGGTACTCCACTTAGGGGCGCTGCACAATCACGCTAAAGACTAATCCTCGCAGTGCAGCATTTCGAATTCGTGGGGGCTTGATCCGCCCTTACACCATTAAATCCCTAAGGCGAGCGAGGCACTCGTCTCGGCCTAAAACGGCCATAACGTCGAATAGACCCGGTGAGGTAGCGCGGCCGGTCAATGCAGCACGCAGAGGTTGTGCTGCTTGTCCCAATTTGAGGCCTTGGCTTTCCGCAAATAAACGAACAGCGGCCTCTGTTGTCTCCGCTGTCCAATCGGTTATCGAAGACAGGCTTGGCAACATCGCGCCAATGCGATCTTTGCCACCATCTGCCAAAATAGCCTCCGCCTTTGGCTCAAAATTAAGCGGGCGGGTTGCATAGATAAAGTAGGCGGAATCAATGAGCTCAATCAGCGTCTTGGCGCGTTCTTTCAAGCCCGGCATGGCCTTTAGAAAATCGCCTCGTGCCTTATCCGATAGAGATGATGGCCAACCGCGCTCATTTCCGATTTCAGGCAAAAGACTTTCAATGGCTGCCAAAAGGTCGGCGTCCGTGCTGGCGCGCATATAATGGCCATTAATATGCTCAAGCTTAGCAAAATCGAAGCGGGCTGGCGAACGGCCAATGGTTTCAAGTCCAAAAACAGAGACCATTTCATCCGTTGTGAAAAACTCTTGATCGCCGTGGCTCCATCCGAGCCTGACGAGATAATTGCGCATGGCCGCTGGCAAATAGCCCATTGAGCGATAGGCATCGACACCGAGGGCACCGTGCCGCTTGGAAAGCTTTGCCCCGTCAGGCCCGTGGATAAGCGGAATATGCGACATTTCCGGCACGGCCCAGCCTGCTGCCTGATAAATTTGCGTTTGGCGGGCCGCGTTGGTCAGGTGGTCATCGCCGCGGATGACGTGGGTCACGCCCATATCGTGGTCATCGACCACGACGGCCAACATATAGGTTGGATTGCCATCGGAGCGAAGCAACACCAGATCATCGAGATCCTTGTTCTGCCATACCACGCGACCTTGGACATGGTCATTGACGACCGTCTCACCATCTTGCGGTGCTTTAAGGCGAATAACGGGCTTCCTGCCTTCGGCAATGGCGGCCTTTTCTGCCTCTGAGCCGCCTAGTTCGCGCCAGCGTCCGTCATAACGCATGGGTTGACCGGCGGAGCGAGCCTTTTCGCGCATTTCTTCCAATTCTTGCTGCGAGGCATAGCATTTATAGGCGTTGCCCGATGCGAGGAGGGTTTCAGCTACTTCGCGATGGCGGTCGGCGCGGGCATATTGGTAGACCACATCACCATCCCAATCGATGCCTAGCCAACGCAGGCCATCAAGGATTGCTTCAATGGCGGCGTCAGTTGATCGTTCGCGATCCGTGTCCTCAATCCGTAACAACATTTTACCGCCATGCCGCTTGGCATATAGCCAATTAAACAAGGCTGTCCGGCCACCGCCAATATGCAGAAAGCCAGTTGGGGAGGGGGCAAAGCGCGTGATAACGGGATTAGACATGGATATTCCTGAACTTCCTGGTTGCAGCTGGCCTTTTCGCAACCTTACGGTTCTGGCCTGTATGCGTCAGTCCTGTACCATTGAATATTGACAAGGTTAAGTACGGATCCAAAAAGGGCACGCATATTCAATGCAGAAATGGCGTCCTGATCGCCCTATGCGTGGCCAAGCGATTGGCGCGGCTCTTATTGGACGTTTCGGAAAGAGTGGACGATTAGCCCTTGACGAGGCCGCTGGTCATATCCGGACATGGCTTATTGGGTCCATTTTAGCCGAAATTGATGCAAGGCGCTTGGTGCTTTGGCTGGCACCTCTCTCGATGTTGGGCGTGCTTTTCTATTTTTTAGCGGACGAAGAACCTAATATTTGGGCATCCCTCAGCCTTTCGACAGCGCTTATTATCGCGCTCGTCATTTTTCACGATACTCGGGATTCAATCCGCTTGTCATTGGTCGCATTGGCCGCGATCGCTATTGGCTTTACCTGTGGCAGTTTACGCACCCTTCGGTCTGATGCGCCCATCCTCAAAGAGACCGTGATTACCCATGTCGAGGCGATCATTGAATCAATCGATTGGAGTGCCACCGGCGGACGTTTGTTGATCCGCCCTACCAAGTTGGGAAATAAGAGTGACGATATTCCTTTTCGGCTTCGAATAACCTTAGCTAGCCGAACCGATATTTCGCCGGGCGATCATATTTCAGTTCTCGTCCGGATTCTGCCGCCTCCTTTTCCTGCAAGGCCCGGCGGTTACGATTTTGCGCGTGACGCCTATTTCGCGCGGATTGGTGGCGTCGGCTCTGTTCTCGGATCGGTTACGCTTCTGCCGCCAATACAAGTGGAATGGAAACTCGCTTTTATGGCGCGTGTCGACCGGCTGAGGATTGCTCTGACGGATCGCATCGCGAAATCGATTGGTGGTCAGAGTGGGGCCGTTGCGGCGGCACTTTTTACTGGCAAACGCGGCTATATTTCTGACCAGACCAATGATGATTTACGGGCAGCGGGTATCTATCACGTTGTTTCCATATCTGGCCTTCATATGGTGCTGGCTGCGGGAATGGTTTTCTTCCTCGTGCGCGGCATTCTCGTCTTAATTCCCGGTGTGGCTTTAAGGTTTCCGATTAAGCAATGGGCAGCGGCAGCTGCAATGGTTGGCGCGACGACCTACGACATCTTTGCCGGATCAGAAGTGGTAACCGAACGCTCGCTCATCATGAGTTTGGTTATGTTTGGTGCAGTGTTGATCGGGCGGCGCGCATTATCGATGCGCAATTTAGCCTTTGCTGCTTTGATCATTGTCGCGATGGAGCCTGAAAGCGTTTTGGGTCCGAGTTTTCAAATGTCGTTCGCCGCGGTTGCGGCCTTGGTAGCGGCTTTTGAACAATTGCCCCCGCGCGGCGATAGGCCTCCCGTCTTTTCTTCAAGACTGAACAGGACACTTCAAAAGGGGCCGCCGCCAAGCTTTTTAGATCGGCTTTTGGGATGGTTGTTCAATCATTCCAAAACGGTATTGCTCACAACGTTTTTGGCGGAGGCAGCTACTGGACCCTATTCAGCCTTTCATTTCCAACGGTTTCAACCGCTCGGTCTCATCGGAAACGCGCTTACGATTCCGCTGATTGAAAGCCTCGCAATGCCTATCGGCTTTTTAGGCGTTTTGGCCATTCCTTTCGGCTTGGATCATTGGTTCTGGAAGATTATGGGCTTTGCAGTAGATGGGATGTTGTATCTGTCAGGCCTTGTCGCATCGACACCTTTTGCAACACAGGCACTGCCGGCCATTACTGTTAGTTCCCTGTTATGTCTCACCTTCGGTCTCTTATGGCTCACTTTATGGTCGTCGCAGCTTCGCTATGTCGGTGTCATTCCGATACTTTTAGGCCTCTCCTTAACGTATCATAACACCCGCCCAGATGTTGTCGTCGCGCGCGACGGTCTGTCATTAGCCGCTCGCGGACCTGACGGAAAATTGTTGATTATGGGAAAGGGTGCGTCGGCTTTTGTTGTTGCTCAGTGGCTATCAGCCGATGGTGACATGCGGCATCCCAATGATGCGACGCTCAGGCAGGGAGCCTATTGCAATGCGACGGGATGTTTTGCGCGCCTCATCGACGGCAAATCGATTGCGATCAGTTTGCGTGAAAATGATTTGGCGGAAGATTGCAACGCCATATCCATTGTCGTCACGCCGCTTGACCTACCGAGCGAATGCCGCGCGCTCTCCATTGACCACAAGGTAACGCAATCGCTCGGCAGCATTGCCTTGTTACCGGATGGGGCAGGGGGCTACACGATCCAAGGGGCACGATCGGCCACTTATGACCGCCCTTGGTCGCCTAAACCGAAACCCGTCGCGCCGCTTCAAACATTCACACCAACGGAACCCGAAGATCCAACGGCGCAACCCATCACCCCACGGTGATTGGGGTTAGTGATACCGCCGCATCAGGCTTACCAATTTACCTTGGATGCGGACACGATCAGGTCCTAACACACGCGTCTCATACGCAGGATTAGCCGCTTCAAGCGCAATGGAAGAACCGCGGCGACGAAGGCGCTTCAAGGTTGCTTCTTCATCGTCAATCAAAGCGACGACGATATCCCCCGTATCGGCTGTTTCTTGCTTTTTGATAATGACCGTATCGCCATCAAAAAT
>DAIOVR010000018.1:19617-24149 GCA_036758905.1 Beijerinckiaceae bacterium
GGCGCATGATTGGGCAAAGCCTGCTCAGGAAGTTTGATCACTTCAATCGCGCGTGCCCGATTGGCCAGACGCCGGATAAAGCCTCGCTCTTCCAAAGCGGTGATCAAACGATGAATGCCCGATTTCGAGCGCAAATCAAGTGCGTCCTTCATCTCATCAAAGGAGGGGGGAACACCGTCAGAGGCGAGACGGTCTTGAATAAAACGAAGAAGCTCAATTTGTTTGCGTGTTAACATTAGACGGCTTGCTCCGTTCGAAGGCCCCTCGACTCAAGGGCAAAACAAAAGATGAACAAAGCTATCTGTTCTTGATGTGTTCCGCAAGTGGAATTTTATTAAAGTCGGATAATCCGACATTTTTCTCCCGCCGCTTGGGGCGGTGCGTTGGGCTTTCTAATCACCAAGGCACCGGCTTCGGCACATACGCCGATCATGGATGAATCTTGCAGCTCATAAGGCGTGGCAATCGGTAGTCCTTCGGGGTCGATTTCCAGCGAGGCGCGGAGATAATCCTGCCTTTTATCATTTTGCCGAACCGCACATCCCAAAATAGCGGGCTCTGTAGGGTCACGTCCCGCGTCTGGATCCCCCTGCATCGCGCGGATGAGCGGCATTAGAAAGACACGGGCGCAAACATAGGACGAGACGGGATTTCCCGGGAGACCAAGGATAGCCATTGGTCCGAGGCTACCATGGATCAAGGGTTTGCCGGGCCGCATCGCTATGCGCCAAAAACTTAGGTCCATACCCCGCCGAGTTAATGCGTTTTGAACAAGATCATGGTCGCCAACAGAGGCGCCACCAAGGGTAACCAAAATATCGGCGCCTTCGGCTTCAGCCGCGAGGATGCCGCGCTCGAGCGCAAGGAAACTATCGCCTGCAATACCCAGCTGGATAGCCTCGCCGCCTGCCATAGTGACAAGGGCCGCAACGGTGAGATGGTTGGAAGCGACAATATGATCGTGGCCAGCGGCTTCGCCCGGCAATACCAATTCGTCGCCAGTTGCTAGAATAGCAACTTTCGGTTTGCGATAGGCGGAAACCGTCCCATGGCCCATCGCTGCGGCAAGCGCGAGGCTCCGTTCATTCAAGCGATGCCCTTCGGGGAGCAAAATGCGCGCTTCTGTAAAATCAAGGCCGATCTTCCGGACATGACGGCCCGCCGTTTCGGGCATATCGACGATCACCTTATCGTCGCTTCTCGTCGCGTTTTCCTGCAATAAAATTGTGTCAGCACCTTCGGGCACGGGTGCGCCAGTGAAAATACGCACCGCCTGCATGGCGCCAACTGGTTTAGCAAAGCCATGGCCGGCAGCAGATTCTCCAATAATGTCGAGTACGTTTCCTTTTTCCGCCACGTCTTGACCGCGAACCGCATAGCCATCCATCGCTGATGCGTTGAAGGGTGGTTGGGTGCGCTTGGCACGAAGTTCGGCTGCTAAAGTTCGGCCAAAGGCTGCGTTTATATCAATCGTTTCGACGCTCAGTCGCGTTGCCGATGATAGAACGCGGGCATGAGCTTCTTCAACGCTTAGCAATGTCATTGAATTAGCCCTCAAGACGGAAGTGGCCCGATTTACCGCCTCGCTTTTCGGTAAGCTTAATGCCTTCAATCCGCATGGTACGGTCGGCGGCTTTCACCATATCGTAGATGGTGAGACAGGCGACCGACACGGCGGTTAAGGCCTCCATCTCCACACCCGTTTGGCCGGAGAGTTTGGCGGTTGCGCGCACTTTAATGCCCGGCAAATGTTCGTCTTGCTCAAGCTCTACGGAAATTTTTGAAAGCATCAAAGGATGGCACAAGGGAATAAGTTCATGCGTCTTTTTTGCCGCCATGATACCGGCAATCCGCGCAACACCTAACACGTCACCTTTTTTTGCATTGCCGCTTTTGATCAAAGCCAATGTCTCGCGCGCCATGATAACAAGACCCTCGGCACTTGCCTCACGCTCGGTTATCGGCTTTGCCGAAACATCAACCATGGAGGCTGCACCCGTCTCGTCAATATGAGTCAATTTGCTCATTCATGCGGTCCAAATAAAAGGCTGCGGGTTGCTGCTTCGACATCGTCCTGCCGCATTAAACTCTCGCCAACAAGCAACGTTCTAATGTTGGATTGGGCAAGGCGTTTCACATCGTCGAATGTAAAGATACCACTCTCACCCACCACGATACGATCAGACGGAATGAGCGGCGCCAAGGCTTCAGAAACACTCAGCGAGACTTCGAAAGTACGTAGATCGCGGTTGTTGATGCCGATGAGTTTTGTACCAAGGGGTAGGGCGCGTTCGAGTTCCTCGCGGTTGTGAACTTCAACCAAAACATCCATTCCCAATTGATGCGCGGTA
The DNA here is from genome assembly GCA_036758905.1 of Beijerinckiaceae bacterium. Taxonomy (GTDB): domain Bacteria; phylum Pseudomonadota; class Alphaproteobacteria; order Rhizobiales; family Beijerinckiaceae; genus CAIUPE01. The sequence goes on from DAIOVR010000018.1 coordinate 21,969, forward strand.
TCCGTCAATTCCCGTGCGGTGCGGTCGTCAATCCCTGCCATGATAACGAGAATACAATCGGCACCCCACGCGCGGGCCTCATAAACTTGATAGGGCTCGTAGAGAAAATCTTTCCGTAAAGCGGGAAGAGAAGTTGCCGCTTTCGCTTGTTTCAAAAAATCAGGGTGGCCTCGAAAGGATGGCTCGTCGGTCAGCACCGATAGGCATGAAGCGCCGCCCAATTCATAGGCCTTTGCCAAAGCGGGAGGATCAAAATCGGGACGAATAAGTCCTTTAGATGGGCTAGCCTTTTTGATCTCGGCAATCAGCGCGGGTCGATTTTGCGCGAGATGATGTTCGATGGCATTCGCAAATCCGCGGGGGGCTGGCGCTTGAAGAGCTAAAGTCTGAATTTCTTTTTCCGATATGCGCACTTTCGCGTTGGCAATTTCAACGCGTTTATAGGCTTCTATTTTTGCTAAAATATCGGTCATGGCCATTTACGCATTCGAGACTTCAATGAGGCGAGCAAGCGTATTGCGTGTTGCGCCGGTATCGATGGCGTTAGCGGCAATCTCTACGCCTTCCTTTACAGTTTTAGCTTTATTCGCAACGACCAAGGAAGCACCCGCATTAATCAAGGCAATATCGCGATAGGGTGTCTTATCGCCTTCCAATACGCCCATTAATGCTTTTGCATTATGTTCCGCATCGCCGCCTTTGAGCGAAGAGCCGTCAACGCGTTTAAGACCTGCATCTTCGGGCGTTATGGAAAAACGACGCATCGCTCCGTTTTTTAACTCGACGATTTCGGTTGGACCCGTTGTTGTAATTTCATCAAGACCGTCAGAACCATGAACCAACCATAAATCGGTTGATCCCAATGATTTTAAGACTTCTGCCATAGGCTCAAGCCATTCGGCCGAGTAGGTGCCGAGTAATTGGCGCTTTACGCTCGCAGGATTAGAAAGCGGACCTACGAGATTAAACACCGTCCGTATGCCAAGCTCAACGCGAACGGGGCCAACATGGCGCATCGAGGCGTGATGGGTCGGGGCGAACATGAAGCCCACTCCCGCCTCTCTAATACAACGGCTAACGCCTTCAGGCTCGAGACCGATCTTGACGCCTAACGCCGTTAACACATCAGCGGCTCCCGAGCGCGAGGACAAAGCACGATTGCCATGTTTGGCAACCGGCACGCCTGCTGAGGCCACAATCAAAGCTGCAAGGGTTGAAACATTGTAGCTTCCCGAATGATCACCGCCGGTACCAACGATGTCCATCGCATCAGCGGGTGCTTCAACGCGAAGCATGCGGGCGCGCATGGCCGATACAGCGCCTGTTATTTCGTCGATGGTTTCACCGCGGACCCGCAAAGCCATCAAGAAAGCAGCCGTTTGCGCCTGTGTCGTTTCGCCCGACAGCATTTGCCCAAATGCGTCTTCTGCCTCGGCACGTGAAAGCGTTGCACCTGTTGCCAATTTAGCAATGATGGGTTTCATCGCATCCATTAGCTGGCTCCCTTTGTCCGACCGGTTTTCTTGTTCCAGTCCGATGCCATATCGAGAAAATTTTTAAACATCACAAGACCATGCTCGGACAATATGCTTTCCGGATGAAACTGGACTCCATGAACCGGTAACGTCTTGTGCGAGAGGCCCATGATCAGGCCGTCTTCGGTTTCTGCCGTGATCTCAAGATTTTCAGGGCAAGAGAGGCGATCAACGATCAAGGAATGGTAGCGCGTTGCTTTGAAAGATCCGTTAATCCCGCGAAAGATGGTTTTGCCTTGGTGATGTACGGTTGACAGTTTGCCATGCATCGGAAGGGGAGCGCGGATAACATTTCCGCCGAAACATTGCCCCATGGCTTGCATGCCCAAGCATACACCAAAAATAGGAATCGTTTTTGATGCCTTCTCAATGGTTTCTAGGCAGATACCGGAATCATTCGGCGTGCCAGGACCAGGCGATAGAACAATCGCATCGGGCGATGACGCAATGAGCGCATCGGTCGTAATGTCATCATTACGGATCACCGTTACCTCGGCGCCGAGCTTCCCCAGATCATGAAACAGATTAAATGTGAAACTGTCGTAATTATCGATCAGAGTGATGCGGGTCATTTTCACTGCCCCCGTTTAGCAAAGCTCGCAAAGCGAACCGCTTCATCGGCTGCCCTAAACAGCGCTTTTGATTT
>DAIOVR010000019.1:0-24065 GCA_036758905.1 Beijerinckiaceae bacterium
ATCGTGGCTTATGACGGCGCTCGTTTGGTACATGGCGAGGCGGTCGCCATTGGCCTGTGCTGCGCGTTCCGCTTCTCGACCAAGCTTGGATTGTGCAATGGTCAAGACGCGGTCCGGATTGAAGCGCATCTTAAGCAAGTCGGACTGCCAACCCATATTCGCGATATTCCGGGATGGGACGCGGATTCTACCGCAATTTTGGATGCGATGGCGCAGGATAAAAAAGTAAAGCGCGGCAAGCTAACCTTCATTCTCGCCCGCGGGATTGGTGAAAGCTTTATCGCACCCGACGTGGCGACCGATGATGTTCGCGCCTATCTGGATGAACATCTGCAGATGGATAGAGGTTAAGCACGATGGAAAGCGTCGAAATTCACACCGACCCCTTTCTGGCTTTGGGTATTGTTATTCTCTGTCTTGCGCTTTCAGCTTTTTTCTCGGGCTCGGAAACAGCGCTGACGGCCGCATCGCGCGCCCGTATGCACGCGCTTGAAAGCGCAGGCGACGAGCGGGCGGGCATTATCAATCGATTGCTTTTGGCCAAAGAGCGTTTGATTGGCGCGATGCTGATTGGCAATTCGATCGTAAATATCGGCGCATCCGCATTTACAACGAGCGTGCTCGTGCAGTTTTTCGGCGCAGAGGGCGCCATTTATGCCACCGTTGTGATGTCGATCCTGATCATCATCTTCGCCGAAGTGATGCCGAAGACGATGGCGATTTCCACGCCGGACCGTTCGGCGCTCTTGTTGGCTCGTCCCGTAGCCCTTGCGGTTGCGCTGTTTGGTCCATTGACGCTCGCCATTGAGGCTGTCGTGCGTGGCATTTTACGGCCCTTCGGGTTCAGAATTGGTGAGAACGAGGCCGTGCTTTCCGCCACCGAAGAACTGCGCGGTGCTGTCGATTTGTTGCATAGCGAAGGCAGCTTTGAAACCGAAGCACGTAAAATGTTTGGCGGATTACTCGATCTCGCTGAACTGGAAGTTTCCGACATCATGGTTCATCGGACTAAGATGCGGACGATTTCGGCAGATTTACCGCCGGAAGACATTGTGCGCGAGGTTCTCTCCTCGCCCCACACACGATTGCCGCTGTGGTCAGGCTCGCCTGATAATATTATCGGCGTGCTGCATGCGAAGGATTTGCTACGCGCTTATGATGCGGCGGGCGGAAAGGCCGCTAATCTTGACGTGCGGGAAATTGCGCTTGACCCGTGGTTTGTTCCGGACACGAACTCGCTTCAGGAGCAATTAAAGGCATTTTTATCCAAAAAAATGCATTTTGCCCTTGTTGTCGATGAATATGGCGAGGTAATGGGCCTCGTTACCCTTGAAGATATTTTGGAAGAAATCGTCGGCGATATTCGTGACGAGCATGATGTCCGCGTCCAAGGCTTGCGGGCCTTGCCGGACGGATCGGTAAGGGTCGATGGATCGGTCCCGATCCGCGATTTGAACCGCGCCATGGATTGGGATCTGCCGGACGAGGAAGCAACAACGATTGCGGGCCTTGTCATTCATGAGGCTCAAACCATTCCTGATATTGGTCAGATTTTCACCTTCTATACCTATCGCTTTGAAGTGCTCAGGAAGGCGCGTAATCGCATCACGCTTTTGAAAATTACATCGCTACAGCGCCGAAAGGCCGGCGAATAAATCGAAGAATTATTGATAAAATTAAAGAGGCCGCTCGATTGAGTGGCTTCTTTTTTTTAATTCTTTCGAAATTAACTTACGATTTGTTTAGGGTATTGACCTAACCTTACGTCACTTATTTTAAACCCTCATGAAATTGGACGTGGGCAATGGATATTGCGACCGGGCTGGGCCTCGTTATTGGTATTGTTGTTTTGGGCTTTCTGACAACGGCTGAAGGATCACCAAGCGCTTTTGTAAGCGAGCACGCTCTGATCGTTATATTTGGCGGATGCACAGGCGCAACGCTTATCCGTTTTCCGCTTTCGACCCTCTTGCATGGCTTTCCAACGGGCATGCGTTACGCCTTTATGATGCATTCTTCGGAACCGCGTGAACTGATTGAAGAAATTACAAAGGTTGCTGATACGGCGCGCCGTTCAGGCGCTGCGGCGCTCGAGCGTGTGACGGTGAAAGATAAATTTTTAGCCCAAGGCATTCGCTATATTGCTGACGGTTATGACCGCGAGTTCATTCGCGAGACGTTGCAACGCGATACCGATAATTTTCTGATGCGCCTTGAGGAAGGCGGTAAGCTTTATCGCTCCATCGGCGATGCCGCTCCAGCATGGGGGATGATCGGCACGCTGCTCGGCATGGTGCAAATGTTCAGCCATATGGAAGACCCCTCCAAGCTTGGGCCTTTTATGGCGATTTCGCTGCTTGCAACGCTTTACGGCGCGCTTGTCGCTAACCTCATTTGCTTGCCGATTGCGGACAAGCTTCAGCTTAAATTGGAAGAAGAAGATGTGTGTCGCGCGCTTGTAATTGACGGCGTGATGCAAATTCGGGAGGCAAAAAGTCCGGCTGTCGTGCGTGAAATGCTGGTGGCCTATCTTCCGGTGAAACACCGCGAAGCACTAGCAGCGGCATAACGGCGATGGCACGTAAAAAAGGCGGGCATGGCGGTGGCGGGCATGGTTGGTTTGTGACCTTTGCCGACCTCATGGGTCTTCTCATGAGCTTTTTTGTGATGCTGGTTGCTTTCTCCACGCAAGATCAAGCCAAGATGAAATTGGTCGCAGGCTCGATGCGAGATGCGTTTGGTATGCAGCGCCAAAACCGTTTTGCGTCGATGATCGAAATCAACGGCACCCCGACCAAACCCTTTCTTAAAAATGCTAAATTCTTGCCGCCTGAAGAAGGGACCGATCAGGCAGGCCCCTTGATTGGTGAAAAACGGGATGAGGGGCTTGATCTGGCGACCAATGATCGAACTTTCGGCCTTGCTGCTGCCACGCTTCGGCAGGCCATTGCCGATTTGCCGGAAATTGCTGAACTTTCCAAGAATCTTATCGTCCAGGAAAACAAAGATGGACTTGATGTATCATTGGTCGATCAGACAGGGCGCTCCATGTTTCCGGATGGATCAGTAGAACCTTACCCCTATGTGCGGGATGCTTTGCGTAAGCTGACCCCTGCTTTGAAAAAACTGTCTAATCGTATTGAAATTACCGGTCACACCGCAGCTGCCCCTTCAGGTATTCAGCCGGATGTGTCGCCTTGGGAGCTTTCTGTCGGTAGAGCTGCCTCAATCCGAAAGATTTTGGTTGAAGCAGGACTGCCTCAGGACCGCTTTATGGCGATTGCGGGGAAGGCGGATAGTGATCCCTTATTCCCTGATAATCCTCAATTACCTGCCAATCGGAGGGTTGAATTACTGCTAATTCGAGAGGCGCCACCGATGCCCGCCGGAAGAAAGCTATAAATATTTTCCTGGATTTTGGTGTCGCAACCTACCTTGCAACCCTTTACGAACTCGGTTAGCAAAATCACCGATGGTGAATGCGCTTTACTGGAGCTTACTATGACATATGTGGTCGTCGAAAATTGCATTAAGTGCAAATATATGGACTGCGTCGAGGTATGCCCGGTTGATTGTTTTTATGAGGGCGAGAATATGCTCGTCATTCATCCCGATGAATGCATCGATTGTGGCGTCTGTGAGCCGGAATGCCCCGCTGATGCCATCAAGCCGGACACGGAGTCGGGATTAGAAAGCTGGCTTAAGCTCAATGCAGATTATGCCAAATCCTGGCCCAATATCACGATCAAGCGGGCGCATGCGCCTGACGCTAAGGATTTCGACGGTAAGGCTGATAAGCTTGCCCTCTTTTCGCCTAATCCGGGCGAGGGCGATTAACCGTCTTTCGAGCCGACGCTCATAACACTTGGAAAAGCGTCATTTTTCTGATATATGTCCTGCTATCCCGTTGAAAACACGGGTTCAGGTTATTTTTCCACTGATTGGAACATTCGGCACTTCCCCATGACTTGGTTCGGTTGACCGCTAGTTTGGGGAATAAAGCCTGTCGTTTCATTGAGCCGACCGAAGCCCCATTGACGGACGGTCGAGCTAATCATCGGAAAAATAGTCGGTGACTTTTTCGCCTTTCGCCGTTTTTCGGCGCAACATAGAAAGAACGCGTCACAATGACGACAGGAACAAAAAAGACCGCCAATCGCCAGGGTTTCAAGACCGGTGAGTCGGTTGTTTATCCAACGCATGGCGTTGGCCGTATTACCGCGATCGAAGAACAAGAAGTTGCGGGCTTCAAGCTCGAATTATTCGTGATCTTTTTTGAAAAAGACAAGATGACGCTTCGCGTCCCGACCGCCAAAGCGGCTGCCGTTGGCATGCGTAAGCTCTCTGAGTCCGCCTTGATTACAAAGGCGCTTGAGACGGTTAGCGGACGTGCGCGCATCAAGCGTACCATGTGGTCCCGTCGTGCGCAGGAATATGAAGCGAAGATCAATTCCGGCGACATCATCCAGATCGCCGAAGTTGTGCGCGATCTTTATCGCTCTGATGCACAGCCTGAGCAGTCTTATTCAGAGCGTCAGCTCTATGAGGCAGCCCTTGATCGTCTTGTGCGCGAAGTGGCCGCCGTTAATGCCTCTATGGAAAATGAAGCCCTCAAATTGGTTGAAGCCCATCTTGCGAAATCGCCGAAGCGCGGCAAGACGGCCGAGGCTGAAATCGAGGCTGATGCAGATCTCGATGACGAGCAGGAAGAAGCAGCTTAATCAGCGCAATCAACGGATATTGAATAAAAAGGGCGCCAGTGGCGCCCTTTTTTAGTCTATAGCGATGATTTTATAGAGCTCGCCGGCTTTGACCTTCGGTCTATCTAACCCGTTCAGCATCAAGAAACGATCAAGGGCTTGATCGCCGCTATCCGATTTGGTTGCGAGCGCTGAGGCCGTGTCCTCTGGGCTGGCGGAAACCACGTCAATCCTTTGTGGTCTCAACGCGTTGCTTTCATCGGGCGCAAGCGGTCTGAAACTACCAATCGCCGCTAAAAATGCTCGATCAAGAGCAGGCGTTAAATCGCGGGCTGCAAAAATGATGCGAAAGATTTGATCATTTTTCTGAATGGCCGCTAATCGGAATGTCCATTCCGGACCCCTAGCGATTGCTGTAGCGCCTGAAAACCCTCCGACGGAGAAGGATGTTATTTCCGCGCTTGGTGCGTTTTCGATCCAACCGGCTGCTAAGGAAGCCTCAAGATTGGTTGTTCCGGCTTGAACTGTATCGAGACGCATAGCCTGATTGCCATTGGCCGCAAGACCCACAACCGCTTGGGCGGAGTTTTCAAGCATAAAGCCTTCAGGCGCCAAGATGGTAAAATCCAGCCGCGGGTGCAGAAAGCGCCTGCCGCGGATCACACCGCCTGAGGGATCATCCCCATAAGCCAATCCGTTAAGCGCTGTGAGATACCGGACCCGATCGGCCTCAATGGCCGTTGGACTGACGCTGCCGCGCGCCACTTCCAGCGCTGCGGCCATACGTTGCGGGGTCGAGGGATGGCTGGAGAGGAAGCTAAAGCGGGCGGCAGGCCGCGTTTCACCTGAAAACGAAGTTTGGCGGGCCAATGAGGACAAGAAACGCGCTGAACCATAAGGATCGTAGCCCGCCTTTGCGATGGTGCGAATACCGATCTCATCGGCCTCTAATTCCTGTCCACGCGAAAAGCTTGCGAGCAAGAAGCGGGAATTCGCGGAAGCTGATCCCGAGATAGGGTCGGGCATGGACGACAAAGCGAGCTTTTCAAATTCAGCGCGTTGCGCCGCATGTTTGGCGGTCACATGGCCAACTTCATGCGCTAAAACCGCAGCCAATTCGGACGTATCATTGGCAAGAGCCAATAATCCACGCGTGACGTAGATATCGCCTGTCGGTAATGCGAAGGCGTTGATTGATGCCGAATTTAGAATTGAAACCCGATAATGCACATTTGGGTCATCACTTGATGCCACGACCCGATTAACGATTTCACGCACGAGATCAAGGACAGGGCCAGGTGCGCGGTATTCGCCACCAAATGCCGCGACCAATCGCTCGCGTTCGGCGTTGACGGATTGATCGGGCAGGGTCGAGGCAACAGGTACTGGCGCTTTCGGGCGCTCGCCTGACAGGCTCATACACCCCGCAAGCCAGACGCTGACGCCCGCAAGAACGGCTAACCGCTTGATGGTCACGGGCCTTACCATCGCCATGCTCTCCTCGGCTATCGCTACGACACCTTTGCTAGGGTCTTGGGATAGCGCGTCAAGGGTGCAGGTTTCAAGCTTTCACGACCATCGGTAGGATACAAAATATTGGAACAGATGGCTGCAAAATCACGAAAGCCGTGATATGGACGCAAATGTGCGGTCCCGTAGCTCAGCAGGATAGAGCGACGGTTTCCTAAACCGTAGGTCGGATGTTCGAGTCATCCCGGGATCGCCAGTTTTCAATTTCTCAAGCGGCTAGGATGACTCGGCTCAGCTCGCTTTAGTGCAGCACCGGATCTACAGTTCGCACTTTTAGCTTTTCGATTTCTTGCTTGAGATGGAGCTTCTTGCGCTTGAGCTCTCTGATTTTAAGGTCGCTGGCCGAAGGATGGATTTGTTCCGTTTGTATTTCGCGTTCAAGAGCCTGATGGCGGCGTTCGAGTTCAACCAAATGCGATTGTAACGACATGCTGCTCCTCCTGATGGGGGCCGGTTCGAGACCGGTTTCACAAGTCTGTCACAAATTTGGTAACTGTCGAGTACCCATTCATGCGGAAGCATCATGTTTGAAGCCGTCCACCTTAACGCGTTGATCAATTTAACTTTCCTTGATCCTTCGACTTGCGCGTGTAGCTTGTGCTCTGGCATAGTTTGGTGATCAGCAATCCGGTCATCCGGAAAAGGCCGTGACATGACTGATTCGACCGACATGCCTGTTGATCCTGCTGCGCTCTTAGCAGAGCTGCAACGCTTGCGGATTGAACACAAAGATATCAGCGATGCGGTGGACGCTTTAGAGGCGATCGGCCAAGCCGATCAGCTCCAGATCCGCCGCTTCAAGCGCCGCAAATTGCTTCTCAAGGATTTAATCCGGCAGATCGAAGATCAAATAACGCCTGATATTATTGCATAATAACGCAAATCCCAATCTCAGCTCTTGCCATCGTCGCGCCTGAGCGATAGGGAGCCTTTTTAAGCGGAAAGGCATAGATATGACCGAAGCCAAGACGCCCGTTGCCATCATCATGGGCAGCCAGTCCGATTGGGCAACCATGCGGCACGCCGCAGAAACGCTGGATGCCTTGGGCGTTCCCTATCAGTCTCGTATTGTATCGGCGCACCGGACACCGGAGCGGCTTTATGACTTTGCCCGCTCCGCGCGTGATGTTGGTTTTCAGGTCATTATCGCGGGTGCCGGCGGCGCTGCCCATCTTCCGGGCATGACAGCGGCTATGACGCCACTGCCTGTGTTTGGCGTGCCCGTCGAATCCAAAGCGCTTTCGGGTCAGGATAGTCTTTTATCGATTGTTCAAATGCCTGCAGGTATTCCTGTTGGGACGCTCGCGATCGGCAAGGCCGGGGCAATCAACGCGGCATTGCTGGCCGTATCCGTACTGGCCTTGAATGATCGCGCTTTGGCGGGTCGGCTCGATGCATGGCGCTCCCGTCAATCGGCCGCCGTTGCCGAACAGCCATCGGATGAGGCGTGATCTGATGCTGAAACCCGGTGATACGGTCGGTATTTTGGGCGGGGGGCAATTGGCCCGCATGATGGCGCTGGCGGCAGCGCCTTTGGGCCTCAAATGCCATATTTTTGCGCCCGAAGGGGATAACCCCGCCTTTGATGTCTCGGCTGCGTGTACCATTGCCGGATATGAAGACGAAGCCGCGTTGAAAGCCTTTTCGGCCTCCGTTTCAGTTGTAACCTACGAATTTGAAAACGTCCCCGCGACGACGGCTGATATTTTGTCGGCGCATGTTCCCGTTTTGCCAGCACCGCGTGCTTTGGCGATTACCCAAGACCGATTTAGCGAAAAAAGCTTCATCCGCGAGCTCGGTTTGATTGTTCCTGACTTCATCGCCGTTTCCTCGCTTGAGGAGCTTGACGCAGCGCTGATGACCATTGGTCGTCCCTCCGTGCTTAAAACGCGTCGCCTCGGTTATGATGGCAAAGGCCAGGCGATGATCCGTCCTGATGTATCCGCCAGTGAGGCATGGGATGCGATTGGGCACGCGCCAGCCATTTTGGAAGCCTTTGTACCGTTTGAACGCGAAGTATCGGTGGTTGCTGCACGGTCCCTTGACGGTGAATTTGTGGCTTATGATGTCTGCGAGAACCGCCACAAGCATCATATTCTTGATAAAACGCTTCTTCCGGCTTCGATTTCGGCCAAGACGGAAACATCCGCAAAAGAGGCTGCAAAAAAGATTGGTGACGCGCTCGGTTATGTTGGCGTTTTCGCGGTTGAGTTTTTTGTCGCCGGTTCGGGCGATCAAGAAGTTCTGCTCGTGAATGAAATTGCCCCGCGCGTCCATAATTCGGGCCATTGGACCTTGGGCGGCGCTGAGACTTCGCAATTTGAGCAACATATTCGGGCGGTTTCCGGCTGGCCTTTGGGTAGCGTGAAACGGTTAGGCCAAATCGAGATGGAAAATCTAATCGGTGACGATATCGCGCGTTGGCCCGATTTATTGGCGGAATCGGGCTTGTTCATCGAACTTTATGGCAAGCGCGAAGCGCGCGCGGGTCGTAAGATGGGGCATATTACGCGCGTTATTCGATAGAATCGTGCCGCGCCGTAAAAACCTTAGCTTTTTGGCCCTTTGAGGCGTGGACAGCACGGATCCTTTCTGATACGAAGCGCGCTCACGTCACTCAGGTGACTCCAGAATTGACCTTTAATTTACGGGAAAACACGCGTGCAGGTTCTCGTCCGTGACAACAATGTAGACCAAGCGCTCAAGGCGCTTAAGAAGAAGATGCAACGTGAAGGCATCTTCCGCGAAATGAAGCTCCGTGGCCATTACGAAAAGCCATCGGAAAAGCGCGTTCGCGAAGAAGCAGAAGCGGTCCGCCGCGCTCGCAAGCTGACCCGCAAGAAGCTTCAGCGTGAAGGCTTGCTGCCTGCGCCAAAGCCAAAGGTTTTCGCGCGCTAATAACGCTGCGATCCTTCGCAACATATAAATATCAAACGGGTGCTTCGAATTCATAACCGAAGCGCCCTTTTTGTTGCCCGAATCTCTTCGAATCCCTACATAGATCGCGACATCGCACGGGGAGAGAGTGACATGGCATTGGGCAAGGGTGAAACATATCGCGGCAGAGCATTATCGCATGCCATGGGCGTCAGCCTTCTTGCGCTTGTGCTTGCAGGTTGCGTCAGCAGTGGTGGTAATGCGCCAGCCCCTATAGCCTCTGTTGCCGAAATGGATACGGACAAGGCAACAGCTGCGATTAATATCGAATCCCTGTCCGCCGTCATTGCCAAAAATCCGAGCGATGCCACGGCTTATAATACGCGCGGCGCGGCTCTTGCCCGTATTGGCAAATTTGTCGAGGCCGAGGCGGATTTTACAAAAGCCATTGAATTAAAGCCCGGCTATGCCGCAGCCTACACCAACCGCGCGCTCGCCTATCGCCAGACGGGTGAAGATGATTTGGCGCTGAGCGATTTCAACCATGCGATTTCTTCTAATGTTTCTTATGGTGCTGCCTATTTAGGTCGCGGCAATCTCTATCGCGCCATGGCGCGTTATCCGGAAGCGATTGCCGATTTGACGAGTGCCATTAAACTTAATCCGGAATCGGCACAGGCCTATCATTCACGCGGACTGATTTTCCAAAAGCAGGGTCTGCACAAAAAAGCGACCAATGATTTTGATGCCGCGATCGATCGCGATCCGTTTGTCGCGGCACCCTATTTGGCGCGCGGTCAAAGCCTCGTTGCCTTGGGTAAGTTTGATTCAGCGATTGAGGATTTTAACTCGTGCCTCAATGTTGATGCCAATTTGGTCGAAGGCTGGGTTGGCTTAGGCCAAGCCAATGAAAACAAAGGCGACAAGAAAGCGGCGCAAGAGGCCTATCAGCGCGCTTTGAGCATCGATTTCAACAGTGTTGGCGCGAAAGAGGGTATGGCACGTCTATCGGGCACTGCAACACCCGCCAGTAATGGTGGTGGACTTGGCGATTTATTGAATAAGAAGTGGTTTTGACCGAACCTCTATTCTTAGCTGTGCGATCCGGTGATTGAAATCTTAGCCTTAAAATGGTATTGGTTTTCGATACTTGCATTCCAAATGGAATGAAGGAGAGCACAATGAGCGCAGTAGCTTTTGATACGTTAAAGCTGGCAACTAAGCTCGAAAAGGCTGGTTTTAGCCCCGAGCAGGCCAAAGGTGCTTCTGCCGCTCTCGCTGAATCACTTGATGGCTCAAGCCTTGCCACTAAGAGCGATATCAAAGAGTCCGTCGCAGAACTTAAAGTCGATATTGTCCGCTGGCTTATTATAACCCAGCTTGCCCTTGGCGGCTTTATTTTTGCCGCGTTGCGACTCGTTAAATAGCAATAGCGGATCTTTATAATCCGCTTTCTCTCAGTGCCCGAGCGACTTGTTGATTTCTTCAACCATTTTCTTCGCATCGGCAAACAGCATCAGCGTGTTGTCCTTGAAGAAGAGCTCGTTCTCAACACCAGCATAGCCCGAGCCCATGCCGCGCTTAATGAAGAGCACGGTTTTGGCCCTCTCAACGTCGAGTATAGGCATACCGAAAATCGGTGATTGCGGATCGGTCTTTGCCGCCGGATTGGTCACGTCATTGGCGCCAATCACAAAAGCCACGTCAGCTTGGGCGAATTCTGAGTTGATGTCTTCAAGCTCAAATACTTCGTCATAAGGAACATTGGCTTCTGCAAGTAGCACGTTCATGTGCCCGGGCATACGACCTGCAACGGGGTGAATGGCGTATTTCACTTCTACGCCTTCCTTTTTGAGCAAATCAGCCATTTCGCGCAGCGCATGCTGGGCCTGTGCCACTGCCATGCCATATCCCGGCACAATGATGACGCTCGAGGCGTTTTTCATCATAAAGGCGGCGTCTTCTGCCGAGCCTTGCTTTACAGGGCGGGTTTCTACCACACCGCCGCCAGCTGATGACGTTTCACCGCCAAAGCCACCGAGGATGACCGAGAAGAACGAACGGTTCATGCCCTTACACATAATGTAGGACAGGATCGCACCAGATGAGCCAACCAGCGCACCCGTGATGATCAATGCCATATTCGAAAGCGTAAAGCCGATGCCTGCGGCTGCCCAGCCCGAATAGGAATTAAGCATCGAGACAACGACCGGCATATCCGCGCCGCCAATCGGGACAATGATCAACACGCCAAGTACCAAGGCTGTCAGCGTGATGAGCCAGAAAAACAACGTGCTTTGGGTAGCTACAAACAGAACGAGCAGAACGATAAGCGCAGCGGCTAACGCAATATTGATGAGATGGCGGCTCGGCAGCATGATCGGCTTGCCGCTCATATTGCCGTTGAGCTTCAAGAACGCGATGATCGAACCGGTAAAGGTAATCGCACCAATCGCCACGCCGAGCGACATTTCAACAATGCTAGCCGATTTAATGGCACCATTGGAAAGAATATGGAATGCTTCAGGCGCGTAAAGTGCCCCAGCAGCCACAAACACGGCCGCAAGACCAACAAGCGAATGGAAGAAAGCAACGAGTTGCGGCATCGCGGTCATGGCGATACGGCGCGCCAGCACGGCACCAAAGCCGCCGCCAATGGCGAGACCAAGCGCTAAGAGCAGCCAGCCAGAAACACCAGCTGGGGGTGCAACCGCTAGCGTGGTCAGCATAGCGATGCCCATGCCGATCATACCGAAGAGATTACCCTGACGCGAGGTGGCAGGCGAGGAAAGCCCACGCAAAGCGAGGATGAAGAGGACGCCAGAGGCGAGATAGAGCAGAGCCGCGAGATTGCCGGACATCGGTTCAGCCCTTCTTCTTATACATCGCCAGCATGCGCTGGGTGACGAGGAATCCGCCAAAAATATTCACGCTTGCAAGGATCAAAGCGCCGAGGCCAAAGAGCCGCGCCATAATCGAGCCTTCATCGCCCGCCATTGAGCCATCAACGCCAACGGCTAAAAGCGCACCTACCACAATCACGGATGAGATAGCGTTTGTCACCGACATCAGCGGCGTATGAAGCGCAGGCGTCACAGACCACACCACGAAATAGCCGACGAACACGGCCATGACGAAAAGGGCAAATTCGAAGACGAAAGGATCAATCGCTCCGCCCGATGCACCATGTGCGGCGGCACCTGCGAGCGAGCCTGCCTGTTCGGCAAAGGCCTGAGCGGCATCGGCCATTTCACGCGCGGCTTTCGCAGCGGCGACGGCTTTGTCGTAGAACATTTGGGCGGTATCGCTTGCCATGGAAAGCGTCCCTTATCGGTTAAGCCTTGGGCTGAAAGCCCGGATGGGTGATGGCACCGTCGCGCGTCAGGTTGGTCGCTTTTACAAGCTCGTCATCCCAATTCACGTTCAGTGCTTTGGTGCTCTTATCGATCATCGTTTCCAAGAAGGAGAAGAGGTTTTTGGCATAAAGGGCTGACGCACTCGCAGCGATCCGGCCCGGAAGATTGAGCGGTCCTAAAATCTTGACGCCATTTTCGGTCAAAACCGTCTCGCCAGCCTTCGACAACGCGACATTTCCGCCGCGCTCAACCGCGAGATCGACGATCACCGAGCCCGGACGCATCGATTTGACCATCTCTTCCGAGACGAGCTTTGGTGCAGGGCGGCCGGGGATAAGCGCCGTTGTGATGACGATATCTTGCTTTGCAATATGGGAAGTCACCAATGCGGCCTGCTTCGCCTGATATTCGGCCGACATCGGCTTGGCATAGCCCGCAGCCGTTTCAGCCTGTTTGAACTCTTCGTCCTCAACGGCCACAAATTTAGCGCCGAGTGAGGCAACCTGCTCTTTCGCTGCAGGGCGAACATCGGTTGCTGTCACGACTGCACCGAGACGACGCGCGGTTGCGATGGCTTGTAAGCCTGCAACGCCTGCACCCATAATAAAGACTTTTGCGGCAGGCACTGTACCCGCCGCCGTCATCATCATCGGCATACCGCGGCCATATTCACCGGATGCATCGATAACTGCACGATAACCGGCGAGATTGGCTTGGCTCGACAGCACGTCCATGACTTGGGCGCGGGTGATACGCGGCATCAATTCCATGGAAAAGCTTGCAAGGCCTGCTTCTGCCATGGCGGTCAACGCCTCAGTATTGTCGTAGGGATCCATAATGGCGAAAACCAACGCGCCTTTTGGCATCAGCTTGATTTCAGCAGAGGATGGGCGGCGAACCTTTAAAACCACTTCGGCGCTCTTGAGCGCGTCTTTCGCATTTTTTGCGATGACCGCACCAGCGGCCTCGTAGTCTTTATCTGGAATGCCTGAGGCTAAACCAGCGCCAGCCTCAATGGTGATCGATCCGCCAAGCGTGATAAGCTTCTTGACCGTCTCGGGCGTAGCGGCAACCCGGGTTTCAAGCGCGCCGGTTTCGGTAATAACGGCAATATGCATAAATCCCCCCGGATTTGGACTGTTCAACCATGATACGCAACCGATCTAAAACCGGATGTGTGTTGGATCAGATCAGGAAGATCGCCATTCCGACCAAGAGGGCTACAACAAAAATGCTGCCCCATTTTACCAAGCCAAGAAACATCTCATAGGTGCGCTCATGTTCGGCATAGTCCATTGCAGAACCGGCGGAGTGATCATGATTGGCCATTAGAGCACCTCTATCGTTATAAAATCAGGATATAAAAGTGCTGTAGCGCAAGCTTCGCGTTCGATCAATGCAAAGCCACATCTTTGTTCGAGATTTTGGCTTTTTGCATGACTTTGCACCGCGCCCGTGCGAGTAAATTTATGAAGAGCGTCAGGACATTTTTAAAAAATGCGGTTACTTTTTCTAGGTGATGTCGTCGGACGACCCGGCCGTTCAGCCGTTACGGAGCACTTGCCGACCCTTCGGAAGCGGTGGTCGCTTGATTGCGTGGTTATTAATGGTGAAAATGCGGCAGGCGGTTTTGGCATCACCGAGGCCATTTGCGACGAATTGCTCGCCGCAGGCGCCGATGCCATTACGCTCGGCAATCATTCCTTCGATCAGCGCGAGGCTTTGGTGTTTATTGAGCGCCAACCTCGTCTTTTACGGCCGATTAATTACCCATCGACAACGCCCGGACGTGGCGCAACTCTGGTTGAAACAGCCTCCGGTGCGCGTGTTTTCGTCGTTAATGCCATGGCGCGGCTTTATATGGATCCGCTGGATGATCCTTTTTCTGCCGTTGATCGCGCTTTGCAGGAAGCGCCACTCGGCCGTGTCGCCGATGCCGTCATCGTTGATTTTCATGGCGAAGCGTCGAGCGAAAAGCAGGCGATGGGACATTTTCTCGATGGCCGAGCCAGTCTTGTTGTCGGCACCCACACCCATGTTCCAACTGCCGATTATCAAATTTTCGATGGCGGCACGGCCTATATGACGGATGCCGGCATGTGTGGCGATTATGACTCCATTCTTGGTATGACGAAGGAAGAGCCCGTCCGGCGGTTTGTCGAAAAAACCCCCGGCTCACGGCTTGAAGCGGCCAGCGGCGAGGGCACGCTTTCGGGCATTGCGGTCGAAACGGATGACCGCACGGGGCTTGCGATTAAAGTCGCAGCGGTTCGGATTGGCCCGCGTCTTTCGCCTTCATTGCCTGCCTTTTGGGAGGCTTAGACCACCTATAATGGCTTTATTTTCGACCCATCGCGCACTATAAGCGCTCCACTTCGAACATAATTGGTAGGGATTACAATGGCCGGCCACTCACAATTCAAGAACATCATGCACCGCAAAGGCAAGCAGGACGCGGTGCGTTCCAAGATGTTCGCGAAATTCGCCCGCGAAATAACAGTTTCCGCAAAGCTTGGCCTGCCAGATCCGAACATGAATCCGCGCTTACGTGCTGCCATTCAGGCCGCGCGCGCCGAAAACATGCCGAAAGACAATATCGAGCGCGCGATTAAAAAGGCGCTTGGAGGGGATGCCGAGAATTACGAAGAAATTCGCTATGAGGGTTATGGCCCCGGCGGTGTTGCCGTGATCGTTGAAGCCCTCACGGATAACCGCAACCGCACAGCACCTGAAGTACGTTCCTATTTTTCAAAATCGGGTGGTGCTTTGGCCGAAACGGGCGCCGTTTCGTTCATGTTTGACCGGATCGGTGTCGTTGAATTTGATGCCAAGGTCGCGACTGAAGACCAGATGATGGAAGCAGCCATCGAAGCAGGTGCCGACGACGCGACTTATTCAGAAGATGGCCATGAGATTGTCACCACGCTTGAAAATCTGCGCGATGTTGCAAAAGCTTTGGAAGAAAAATTTGGCGAGCCACGCAAAACCGGCATGATCTGGCGGCCGCAAAACACGATCATGGTCGATGATGAAGCGGGCGAGAAAATCATGAAGCTGCTCGATAATCTCAACGACAGCGATGATGTGCAGAATGTCTATTCGAATGTCGAGTTTTCTGACGCTCTGATGGCGAAACTCGGCGGATGATTATTTTATCTTTGAAGGTCCGACCGCGCTAAGTACCCTATCGATTAGCGGCAGAACGCTATCAATTCCACACCGTTCTGCCAATACAAAAATAAGCAAAGTTTCGATACAGCCGATAACAATTGGACCAACGATATTTTGCATTATTGTAAAAAATTCAAAATCAACGATTATCAGTAAAACTAAAATCCAAATAAAGCGCTCTTCGTTTCGATCATTTCTTTCCGATTCATAATTTCTCGTCAGGATAGAAACCTGTTCAGAGGTCTTATCTTCGAAAGCATTAGGTTGCTCTGAATTTATTAACGCTTCGAAATCCTCAGTTGGATCGAAGTCTTTCTTGCCAGTCATTAAATTCACTCAAAATTGATTCAGTTGGAATTAATTGTCCGCGCTTCCCAGGAACGTAGCTTTTAATCCACGCACCATTCAGTCTATGCGTGAACTCAACCAGCTGTCCGGCGGTCATCGACTTAGTCGCATTCACGGCGCCCGAAATATAACCGTATTCAGTGCTATCGGGATCGGGAAGCGCGACGGAATGAAAAACATTTCTAATCTTATTCGACCCAAATCCCTTAACGTGGTGATAAAGCTTGGCCACCACAGGACCAAAATCCCACGCCTCAAACGGCTCTTCAACGAGCGGTTGACCTAAACTGCCAACATGCGCCATGTGAGCAATATAAAGAATTTTCTGAAGCTCAAGATTTGTAAGCTCCCAATTGCGAATTTCACAGGCCAGACGAGCGGCGGACAAACTGGAAACAGCCATATCAAACCTCCAATCGTTGAGGAGAATTTCTCAATACCACTTTCTCATCAAATTGTGAATCAACCCTAACGTGTATTTTGAGGTACTAACCAATGCCCATTATCCGCATCCTCGGTATTGATCCCGGCCTCAGAAATATGGGCTGGGGCATGATTGAGCAGGATGGGTCAAAACTGCATTTTATCGCGTGCGGAACCGTTAAATCTGACGAAAAACGCGAACTCTCCCAGCGGCTACGACAGTTGCATGATGGCTTGCAGGGCGTAATTGCCTCTTTTTCACCCGATGAGGCGGCGGTTGAAGAAACCTTCGTCAATAAAGACGCCCGCGCGACCCTCAAACTCGGCCAAGCGCGAGGCATTGCCTTGCTGGTTCCGGCCCTTAACGGCCTATCGGTGGGCGAATATGCCCCAAATCTGATTAAAAAGACGGTGGTTGGCTCGGGCCACGCCGATAAGGATCAGATTCACATGATGGTAAAGGTGCTCTTGCCAAAATCGGATGCGAAAACGCCTGATGCGGCTGATGCTTTGGCGATTGCACTCACTCACGCGCAACATCGCGGCTTAAAAGCCCGAATGGCTGGTGTTTAAGCCTTTTACTAACGCCGAATCCTTCTATATTCTGGTTTCGTTCTCATCTGTCGAAGGCTTCTTTATGTATCAGCCGCCCCATTTTCATGAAGACTCGCCCGCCAATCAGCATGCGCTGATCCGTGCCTTTCCGCTTGGGCTGCTGATTACCCATGGTCCTTCGGGGATCGTCGCCAATCCTATCCCGTTTATGATTGATCCTGAGGCGGGCGAGCAGGGCAGGCTACGGTGCCATGTGGCACGTGCCAATCCGCAGTGGAAGGAAATCGACGGTGCCTCCGAGGTTTTGGTCGTGTTCCAAGGCGCGCAGCATTATGTGCATCCCGGCTGGTATGAAACCAAGCGCGAGACGGGGAAAGTCGTCCCCACTTGGAATTACGCCATGGTGCAAGTGCGGGGCATTGCGCGGGTGATGGATGATCCGCAATGGCTTGGCCGACAAATCCGCGATCTTACCGATATGATGGAAGGCGGTTATCCAAAACCTTGGGCCGTGGATGATGCGCCTGCGCCCTATATTGATGGACAGGTTCGCGGCATTGTTGGCATTGAAATCGACATTGTTGCTATCGCGGGTAAATGGAAGGTCAGCCAAAATCGCTCCGAGGCCGACCGAGAAGGCGTTGTTGCCGGACTTCAAGCGATTCCTGATGACGATGCCCATGCCATGGCAAATCTTGTTGATGAAAAGCTTCATGGAGCGAAAGGCAGCAATGCATGATCGGTAAACTCAAAGGCACGGTTGATGGCATTGGCGAAGACCACGCCATTATTGATGTGCATGGCGTTGGCTATGTCGTTCAGGGGTCTTCTCGCACCTTGCAAACGCTAACCAATGGCGAGGCCGTTATTCTTTTCATCGAAACCCAAGTGCGCGAAGATGCGATCCGTTTGTTCGGATTTACCTCTGAGCAAGAACGCGAATGGTTCCGCCTTCTACAAAGCGTGCAGGGTGTAGGCGCGAAAGTAGCGCTCGCAATTTTATCCATCATGACGGGTGGCGAAATCGCAACGGCCATCGGCACGGGTGACAAAGCGATGGTGGCGCGTGCGCCGGGTGTTGGCCCGAAACTCGCGCAACGGATCGTCTCGGAATTAAAAGATAAATCGCCTGCGCTTACCGGCATCGATTTAGGTCTTTCAACGCTTGCAACTTCGATATCGGATCGCGCGGCACCCAAGCCAGTGGCTGATGCGGTTTCAGCCTTAGCCAATCTCGGCTATCCACAAGCGCATGCGATGACGGCGATTGCGGCGGCGGTGAAAACTTTAGGGGATGGCGCTGAAACTTCTGCCCTTATCCGGCAAGGCTTGAAGGAGTTGGCCAAGTGACGCGTCCCGGGCTCATGACAGCCGAAAAACGCGAGGATGATCTCGATACCTCGTTGCGTCCTCTCGTTTTAGACGATTTTACCGGCCAAGCGGCGGCTCGCGCGAATTTAAAAGTGTTTATCGAGGCTGCAAAAGCGCGCAAAGACGCGCTGGATCATGTCTTGTTTGTAGGTCCCCCGGGCTTGGGCAAAACGACTCTGGCGCAAATCGTCGCGCGGGAATTGGGCGTCAATTTTCGTTCGACGTCGGGGCCCGTGATTGCAAAAGCGGGCGATCTTGCGGCCCAGCTTACCAATCTCGAAGAACGCGATGTGCTGTTTATCGACGAAATTCATCGGCTCAATCCGGCGGTGGAAGAAATCCTCTATCCGGCGATGGAAGATTTCCAGCTCGATTTAATCATTGGTGAGGGTCCTGCGGCACGTTCCGTCAAAATCGATCTCGCTAAATTTACGCTTGTTGGCGCCACAACGCGCGCAGGCCTTTTAACGACGCCATTACGTGATCGGTTTGGTATTCCCATTCGTTTGAATTTTTATACGGTGGAAGAACTGGATTTGATCGTCCGGCGCGGCGCCCGCGTGCTTGGTGTGCCGATTACAGATGATGGCGCGAATGAAATAGCCAGACGCGCGCGGGGCACGCCGCGTATTGCAGGCCGTTTGTTACGGCGGGTGCGTGATTTCGCAATTGTTGACGGCGTTGAAGCGGTAACCCGCGCGGTCGCCGATAAAGCGCTTGGTATGTTGGATGTCGATGCGATTGGCCTTGATGTAATGGACCAACGCTACCTCAATCAAGTCGCCGTGAGTTTTGGTGGCGGCCCGGTGGGGATCGAGACGATTGCCGCGGCACTTTCGGAGCCGCGTGACGCGATTGAAGACATTATCGAGCCCTATCTCATTCAGCAGGGTTTCTTGCAACGCACCCCACGCGGGCGTGTGTTGACGCCAGCTGCCTTTAGGCATTTGGGACTCGTGGAGCCGAAGCGCGAGACGCCGCAATTTGGGTTGTTTGCGGATGATGGCGAATAAGGTTTTAGGGTAAAGTTAGAGCATCATTGTTGTCGTGTACTGCGTTTTCAATTTGAAGCTTTATATTGACGAGTATGGAGGCGCCAATGAGCCTTGATTACGCCATTCGAATTGAAAAATTATCCGCTGATGATGGCAGAGGATATCTTGCGACAGTTCCAGATCTCCCCGGCTGTATGTCCGACGGTGAAACGCCAGAAGAGGCTTTGCATAACATTCAAGATGCCATAACCGCTTGGATAGAGGCCGCTAAAGCGTGGGGGCAATCCGCACCTGAGCCATCTCGATTTTTGGTCAATGTAGGATTGATCGGTCTAACCCCAATTTAGTCAACCAATATTTGGAAGCAGAGGGCTATCTTTGGTTTGCTTCTGATCCAAATTTGCCACTATCCGATATTACGAGCCTTGAACCTGCAAGACAAACGAAGGGCGATTCAGAAGGTAGAAAAGCAGAACGTCCAAATCTTCGGGCCTTACCTCACAATAGGTTTACGAAAGTAAAAACATTTGATGAGGTCCTAGAGAAGCTGTTTGGTATTGTTTCTCCTTGAAACACTCGCATTTCTGCGCCGACTATGGTATGTTGATATTATGACAAACTCCAAACTCTGGGCCGCCGAAGCATTGGAAGACTTCCCCGAGGAATTGCGGGAAAAGGCGGTCGAGCATCTCCTTGATCAGGGTGAGAAGTTCCGCGTCATCAAAAAGCTCGTTGAAGAGGGTCTTACCGACGTGGCCGCCGGTCGCGTTAGCGATTGGGATCCTGACGAGATCTGGGCGATGGCCGAGAAAATGGCCGATGCGGAGCGCAAGCAAGACAATTCCCTCGCGGCCGGAGAATGAGGTGATGCGCGGGCGATGAAGGTAATCATTTCGGATCGCGCCAAAATCGACCTTGCAAAAATCCTTGCTTATATCCTCATACTCAACCGGAAGTCTGCTCAAACGC
This sequence comes from Beijerinckiaceae bacterium, assembly GCA_036758905.1. GTDB lineage: Bacteria > Pseudomonadota > Alphaproteobacteria > Rhizobiales > Beijerinckiaceae > CAIUPE01. The sequence continues at coordinate 20,296 of DAIOVR010000019.1, forward strand.
TGGATGCACGTTTTAGGGATAAAATTTCGAGCCTTGCTGTATTTCCCGAGCGCGGTCGTATCCGCCGGGATCTTGGTCATGGTCTTCGCGTTTTGCTGGTAGGCGTGTATCAAATTATTTATCGCATCGAGACAGCTGAGGTTGTAATTCTTAGGGTTATCGACGGGCGTATGGACATCGAGGCAGCGTTTCTTGATCGTGAATAATCTTTCTTTGCACACCTTGCCGATCCGCGTCTATTACGAAGACACCGATTTTTCCGGCGTCGTGTATCACGCGTCCTATCTGCGGTTTCTTGAGCGGGGCCGTACCGAAATGCTGCGGGATCTTGGCGTGCATCAGGCAGCCTTGCATGGCGATGAAGGTGCGTTGGCCTTTGCCGTGCGCCGCATGACGATTGATTGGTTAAAGCCCGCCCGCATGGATGATCTCGTGACTGTCGAGACGTGGGTTGATACGCTACGCGGCGCCTCATTGCTGCTCGGGCAGCGCATTGTTTTGGGAGATACGGTGCTGCTTACCGCCGAGGTCTTGGTCGCTTTGGTGCAAAACGGAAGGGCTGCACGCCTGACACAAGCATTACGCGAAAAGCTTGGCTCTAACCAAGCCTAAACGGGTCGAAAATCAGCGTTTCGTAACCCCTTATTAACCTTGATGATGGCTTAACAGAGAGTATCCCGGCTTGGTTTTTATCGGCCCGATTCGGTTTGGCCCTTGTTTCGCCTAAATGTTGCGTAACGGAGGAGCGGATTGAATTTGCGGCAGTAAAGACCACCTGCCACGTTTTGCCGTCTTCAAGGATCCGAACGCTCATGGACGCTACCGATATCGTTGCCGCCGCCTCAAGCGACATCACGCTCTGGACGATGTTTTATCAAGCAGCCTTTGTGGTCAAGCTTGTGATGCTTGGACTGCTCGGCGCATCCATCTGGTGCTGGGGCATTATCATCGACAAATCTTTCCTCTATGCCCGCACGCAAAATGCGATGGATCGGTTCGAGGATGTCTTTTGGTCGGGTGAATCACTTGATGACCTTTACGCCACGCTTAAAGACCGCGAGACGCATGATATGGCGTCCGTCTTTATGGCGGCGATGGGAGAATGGAAGCGTTCATTGCAGGCGACAGGGAGTTCCTTCGTCAATCTCGCACAGCGAATTGATAAGGTCTTGGATGTCACCATTCAGCGTGAAGTGGGTCGTCTTGAATCAAAGCTGCTGGTGCTGGCTACGATCGGTGCCTCGGCGCCGTTTATTGGTCTTTTCGGTACGGTCTGGGGTATTATGACCGCATTCCGTTCGATTGCGGCGTCTAAAAATACGTCGCTTGCCGTCGTAGCGCCCGGCATTGCCGAGGCCTTGTTCGCAACAGCCATTGGCCTTTTTGCGGCTATTCCTGCGGTTATTGCTTATAATTGGCTCCAAGCACGCGCGGCCAAGCAACAGGCGAGACTTGAAGGCTTTGCGGATGAGTTTTCCGCCATTCTATCCCGTCACATTGACGAACGAATTCCGAGCTAAGGGAGCAGCACGCTATGGCAATGGCAGCAGCCGCTCCAGGCGGTGGTGGCGGAAGACGCGGGCGTCGTGGTGGGCGTAAGCATCGTCCGATGTCCGAGATCAATATGACGCCTTTCATCGACGTCATGTTGGTGCTTTTGATTATTTTTATGGTGGCCGCTCCGTTGCTCACAACGGGCGTTCCGCTCGATCTACCGCAAACCGCTGCAGCCGCTTTGAATGTCGATAAGCAGCCCTTGATTGTGTCGATTAAAGCGGATGGAAAATTGTTCTTGATGGATACAGAAGTAGCCCAAGCTGACCTTTTGCCGAAGTTACAGGCGATTGCGAAAACTGGCTCGGAAGAGCGGATTTTTGTGCGCGGCGATAAGACGGTTGCCTATGGCAAAGTGGCCGATCTGATGGCTGTTCTGACATCAGCTGGATACAAAAAGGTTGCGCTCGTGAATGAACCGCAGCCGACGAAATAATGGCACGACGTTATGGATTTTAAGCGGTGAAGATCAATTGGTCCGAACCTGGCGTACCGCTCTCCGCTGCGATTCACGCAGCGCTTTTGCTTGCGACTTTGATTGCCTTTTCAAACACGCCGAAATTCGAAGACCAACCTGAATCCATCGCCGTTGAAATGGTGACCGCCGACGAGCTCACCAAAATGACCAAGGGCGATAAAACCGTCAAAGAGATCAAGCCGGATGCCAAGATCAAAGCCGATAAGGTCGCGGAAGAAGAGCTGATCAAGCAAGAAACGGCGGACGCGAAAAAGGACATTCCGACTCCGCCCGCCAAAGCACCCGAGCCGCAACCCGCGCCCGATCCAAAACCAGCGCCGACGCCACCTCCGGCTCCCACCCCTGTTGCGCCTGAACCAAAGCCCGACCCCGCGCCTGCGGACCCCAAGCCCGAGGGGTTAAAGCAGGCGCCGCCGCCGAAGCCCGAGCCTAAACCGCAGCCCCCTAAGGCTGAAGTGGATCCTTTGGCCAAACTGATTGAACAAGACAAGAAGGCCCAGCCACCAAAGCCTGTGGAAGCGCCTAAGGCGCCGACGACCAATTTTGATCCGGCTGCTTTGCAAAAACTGCTGATTTCGAAAGAAGCGCCGCAGAAAATGGCCTCAACCGCGTCAGAAACATCGAAGAATTCTGCCGCAGGCACTGCCACCGGAGCAGCTGCTAAATTGAGCCTCAGCCAGATCGATCAGATCAACGGGTACATCTACAAAAAAGTCACCGATTGCTGGAAGCTCGCCAATTTGTTCCCGGACCCCAATCGTCCCGCTCCCCAAATTCGAATTAGACTGCGCGAAGACGGTTCGCTCGATGGTCAACCGACAGTCGAAAACCCGTCATCGGACGCTACTGCGCGAGCCATTGAAGAAAGCGCCATTCGTTCCATCAGCGGCTGCGCCGCGCCTTTCGATATGCTGCCGAAAAATTTCAAAACATTTTACGGCGAATGGCGCAGTGTCATTTTAAGTTTCACCTTGAAGGATGCGTGATGATGCCATTCCTTCGTTCATCGTCACCCGTTTTCGTTGAGGCCTCTCGCCATGCCTAATTTATTTTCTGCTCCGGTTCGCTTCATCGCAGCGTTTGTTTTAGGCTTTACGATCACAGCCGCGCGGGCCGAATTGGCGATTACCATCGACAAAGGTAATTTCCAGCCTATGCCGATTGCGATCACGGATTTCGTGGGTGCGGACGCTGCAATGAACGCGCAAATCAGCGCCGTTATCATCAATAATTTAAAACGCTCCGGCGTGTTCCAACCAATCGATAAAGCCGCTTTCATCGATAAAAATCCGAATTTCGATGCCGTGCCGAATTTTGCTTCTTGGAAAGCGATTAATGCCCAAGCGCTTGTAACAGGCCGCGTCACCAAAGATGCTTCCGGCAAAATGAAAACCGAATATCGTTTGTGGGATGTACTCTCAGGCCAGCAATTGGCCGGTCAGCAATATATGACCGATCCGACTTTGTGGCGGCGCGTGTCGCATATCATTTCCGACGGTGTCTATTCGCGGTTGACGGGTGAAAAAGGCTTTTTCGACACGCATGTTGTTTTCGTGGATGAAACAGGCCCCAAAGATAAGCGCGTCAAGCGCTTGGCGATTATGGATCAAGATGGTGCCAATGCGCGCTATCTGACCAAAGGCGATGAACTGGTGGTAACGCCGCGCTTTTCTCCTACCTCGCAAGAAGTCGCCTATATGGCGTTTGGCGAAGGCGACCCGAAAGTCTATGTGCTGAA
>DAIOVR010000020.1:0-23721 GCA_036758905.1 Beijerinckiaceae bacterium
TCAAAAAAAAGGGGTGAGGGGTGAGTGAGATTAAAAATAATGTAAGTCAGCCGCTATTGCTCGACGATCAAATCCTTTTTCGGTTGCCCGCTGATATAAGCCAGCTCAACTCGGATTCGCGCGCCGCCCTTTCCCTGTGGTGCAAAACCCACGTCAGCAGCCCAAGAAGCTCGCCGGCCGCTCTTTTTTAAATCTCCCTGACTCTGCCCGCAATAGGTGTCGAAATAACTGCCGGTGATAATCTGCCGAATATCCTGCACCGCTGGTTCAGTGCCTACCAATGGGCAACTGATCGATTGCACATGGGTATGCACTCGCACATGCCTATGCCCCTGCCAGATTAGATCAGCCCCATGAATCCAGCCAGTGCGGTGCAGGTTAATCATGCCTTTGGTCACGGGCGCCGCACCTCCGGCACCATGGTGGTAGTAGATCAAAAATCGTTGTGTGCCGCCTTCCTTTTTCGAAGAATAATAAATTCTCATCCGGTAGTCGACGAAACCACCATAACCGCCGTAATGGATGCGATGGCCGTCGGCCTTGACCATTTTTTGCAGTTCATGCACCAGGAGCAAGGTGGGGTCGGTGGAATGATATTTTGTCACGGCCGTTTCGTGGTTGCCCACGCCGATCATGTCAATCTGGTCTACGTAAGGCCGAAGTAACTCCACTCCCCATTCAAGCTGGGCGTTGACTATATCCCCCCGACCGAACAACCTGGGATGCACGTGTGAGGCGTCGAACCGCTTGGCGTCTTTAGGCAGAATCATGTCAAAAACGTCGCCATTCAGCAAGATTCTATCGTTCCTGCGTTTGGCGTCTTCCAGTTCGCTTTTGATCAAATCATAATCAATATTCGGGGCCCCAATATGAAGGTCAGACATCAGCCGGAAGCCGATGGAATCACCGGATTTGTATGGGATCGGCTTTGGCCTGCAAATGATCAAACCACCGCGATTTTCAAGCCCCATCAGTATCCCCTGATTGAAATGAAGTAAGAAAAAAACGCCTGCATGAAAAACCATGCAAGCGTCATAAGCAATAGCCCGATGGTGTCCTTCCAATCGGGTTCCGGATTATCGTGCCGAAAACATATCACTCTTCAAGATACTCCCGGCCGGTGAAATCCTGATACTTTTTCTTCGCGTTTTCCAGATAGGCTTTGCTCCGGTCTCGCTCGATCCGGGCCGCCTGGACGTTATAGGCCGCTTCCTTTTTCGTCTGATCAAGATCCAGCTCTTCCCGTTCAAGGTCAAGCTGTGCAAGCCTGACGTCTAGTTCAGGGTCAAAGTCTTCGTCTTCCATCGGTTATCCCTCCGGATAAATGGTGATGGTAACAGGTTCGGCCCGGAAGAACTGGCCTTCGCTGGCATGGGCGGCAAGGATGACCTGAATCTGTTTGATCAAAACATTTTTGACGGATTCAAGGGCCAGCTTTGCGAATGGATGGCCAGTCATGCCGAGCAGGAGCAAATCAAATCCCTTGGAAATGATGTCGGCCGGGGTCAGGGGCCCGATCAGCTGAGAAATCACTCCGGGCAATACCTGGTCAATGGCGGTCTTTACCATCGGCTGAGCCCATGCCGGGATGTATTTTACAATGTAACCGAGAGCAAATTCGAGCATTTTTTTAATGTCGTCCGGGGTCATGTCAATTTCTCCAAAAGGTTAAAGGTCACACAACAGAAGGCGTAATTAACCGGGGTGCCACAGCGCCGTTGGGGAATGCCTTGCTTCTTCTCAATATACCCATTCCCCGATCACTCCAATTGTCTCCCCAGCTGTTCCAGATGCGGATGGCAATGTCGTTTCCGTCTCGCACTGCATCAAGCAGCAGAACCGAATGCCCCCACCAGTTGTAATCGCCTACAACCGGGATACGGGAAAGAAGAAGGCTGACAATCTGATCCTCAGTCAATGTCCGATCATATTGAGCTTGATCGAGGTCGTACCACCCGGCAAGGCAGCGATGAAGCCGGGCATTCTCCCAAGTGGCGGGGTTGTCGTTCTTGAAAGCCATGGATTGCATGGGCCAATATTGGCTGGAAGGCACGCCTTGTTGGCAAATGAAATCCATCGAGAGGGCACCCCAGCCGCCTTCGTCCCGGAAGTTCTTGATCTTGCAGGCCACCGCATACGCCGACAATGGCACATACGGAAGGCCAGCTACTGCCCGGGCCATGATTATGGCGTGGGTGCTGCTATGTGCCCAACAATAGCCCTTGCCGTTCTGGTCAAGCGACGGAATCATCTCACCGGCATTTCCACGGAGGCGAATATCGGACAACCGGCTTCCGGTCTTTTCCATCTCGTCTATTCTCGCGGCCCATTCGCTGCGAGGAATCAAAGGAATATTCGGAAGGGATCGCATGGTCGTATGCGGTTCAGATTCCTTGACGCGAGGCACGCAACCACGGCTCATATATTTGCCATCGACCATGGTATCGATATGCGTTCCGTAATTGTCGTCGTCGATTACGATTTCGTTAGGTCGAAGATTCATTTATTTACTCCGGGCATAGTGTTTCAATGATCCAGTAACAGCCAACAACAACACCGCAAAACGTAACCCAAAGATAAACCGTGTCGAAATAACTAAGGTTTTCCACGAAGCATCCTCATTAGCCAGTCGATCAGGAACCATGCCAGCAGGATTGCAAACATGGCTATCACAAAAAGGCAGTAAAACACAAGAAAATCAAATAGCCCTATTTAGCCCCCGTACCTCTTGAGCAGTGCGACAAAGTCCGATTCGTTTGCCGGTAATGGCCCTTCATAGCCTTTACTCCCATCGCTCACGATCAGCCAAGGCAGGCTTTTTCGTGGCCGTTTCATGGCCTCAACCCACAAGGCCCCATCGGCTGAAGCATCTATCTTCGAGTCAAAGAACCTCCATTCCGGGGTTTTCATATCCTGCCCACGGATGCAACGGGCGTTGAGATACTCGCTGACAGCCTTGGAAAATAGTGCGTTTTGCTGTGCTGCTGGCAACGTAGTCACTGTGAGGGTGTCATAGATCACCAGCACACGAAACCCCGGAGCAGGAATCGGAGCAGGGTCGGAAGGCGTTGGAGTCGGGGTTGGCTGTGGACCGGGAGCCGGAGCCGGATCAGGTTGTCCGCTGATCACGATTTCAGTTTCCGCAATATCGCTTGGCCCCGTTGCGTCGCTGGTGACTGCAAAAAGCCTGTATTTTCCGGGCTTCGTCGCCGTGACAATCGCGGTCTTAGTGTCTTTGAGCTGGTCCATCGGGAAAAGTTTCAGTTCCCGGTTATAGCTCTTCCATTTCACCACGGTTCCGGTCGTGGTGGCCGAAACCCGGAGAAAATCCCCTGGCTCGCCGGTGATAGTAGCCGGGAGGGTAAGGTCAGCGCCGAAGGCTGTGCCAGTGATCAGAGCAACAAGCAGACATAAACGAAACATTGAATTATCCCCCAAAAAACCACATTTTTACCAGCTGCCACGCTGTCGGATTGTGAATGATCGCGTGCGTCGATTGACTCATTTTCAGTTCATGCTGAATCCGTTCCGCATGGTTTTCAATCGCGTCGCATAAAAAGAATTTTTGATAACCGTAAATTGTTGGGAATTCCTTTTCGTATTTTTCTTCCATTACGTTTAGGGTCGCGTAAAGGACGCTTTTGACCTGATCGACCGACAATTCACCAGTTTTCATTTTCTTTCTCCTAGTGGATTGACGGGTGGTCCTTGAACAGGATTTTGCTGTCGGCCAGGAATGACGATGATTCCAACGAGTGATCCCGTTGCCATCGAGGCAACTGCGTTGAGGCTTGGCGGCACATCGTGCCCAGTAGCCGCGACAACAGTAATGGAAGCAATGCACAGGCCACAAATAGCACCGAGCAGAATAACCACGATTCGGAGCAAAGAAGCATCCATCGGCCCAGCCTTTCTTAATAGGAGTAATCCCAAGATTCCAAAGCCGCCTTTAAGTCGTCCCATGCGTCCTGGTCGGTGACGTAACACCTCCGCACTGGATTTGTAGAATACAGCCCTTTTGTCAACCGATCGAACAGTTGGCCGGGAATGCTGTTTGGCGCTAAAGAAAAGTGTGGTTCCTGCCTGATCCAGGCCGCCCCCGATGGTTGATAAGGATTTTCCTTTTTCCATTTTTCAAACCTGTCTTCAGGCTCGGCACCCGTTGGCGGTTCATGATCCAGGAATTTATTGTCTGGCATGGTCATATCCTTAATTGTGAACTAAAAATAAATCATAAACTATGGTGGTCGTCGGCGGGCCCGGGGGATTATCAGGCTCACGCCGACGCCACCAGTTTCCTACTCGGCCCCCCATTTGCCCAGCGGGCAGGCCTCGGTGGCCAACAAAGTCTTCTTGTCCAATGGGCACCCGCATTCGCCACAAATGTCGTGGTTTCTGCTTGAACAAATCAAGCATAATTCCATACGTTTTTCCGCTGTGCGTTCGCTGGCAGGAGGTCTGCCAGCCAGGTTAAACCGGGCCATGGCCTTCGCGTAATTCATGGCCTGCCTGAACAAACTTGGGGCTTTCTTTTTGTCTTCTGATTGTCGCGACAACACCAAAAGACCGTTGTTGTTTCGATCATCGCGAATTACGATCCATTCAGGGAATGTTTTGATGAAGTTCCGCACGGCCGGGAGAATGCCAGCATTGCCATCTGGTCCCGTTTCTCGATAAGTCTCAGTATCGTGCAAAACGATATATCTTTTCACTTTCCCAGCATATTTCGACAATTCCACGCATTTTTGATCGGCAGTGTGTACTGTATCGATGAACAGTAGATCCGTTTCATCAATATCCACCTCACCTGGCTTCCCGACCACGCTCGTAAAATTGGAAAGCCTTTTTTCATAGACATCCCATTCCGGCTTTCGCCCTGGCGCGATTGAAACAAACTTGGTTCCTGATTCCTGTGCCGCCAATGCAAACGATGGGCCCGCGCCGTTGATCCAAAAGGATAATTCTGTGACGTGCTGGCAAGTCGTGGCGAGGTCACAAAGTGTCGGCATGTGTTCATTTATGTCGACGGAATGTATCGTGGAATCCCGGTAAAGGTCTTCGATCCTCCGGTCATCGGATTGTTGTGCGGCCTTGCATGGCACGCATTCTTGAGGTTTCGGGGCTGGTGGATCGACTACGCGAAGCGGTTCACCCTGCCAATAATCTCGATAATCACCCCAGTATCGGTGAAGCGTCTTGCCGTAGCTGTTGGGCTCATAGCACACTTCTCCATGCGAAGTGAACCGATGGGGGTGATTGATATGAATGGCGGGCTGCAACCCGTAATAGGGAATCCGATACCAGTCTTTTCGTTCGCCTTGCGGTTCGAGAAGACAAGATCCATCCCGGTCGTGATCATGTTTAGCCCGGGCAAGATTGTCCTTAGCGAAATCCAATCGCATGGAAAGCTGGTGCATCGGTTCATGCCGCTCTTTCACGGCGAGCCAGCCGGAGCCGTTAAGCCCCTCATAGTCCAGATTGGAAACCACGTTGCTGGCCGGTTCCGTCAAAAACGCTTCGGCTACCCGGTCAAAATAATCTGCCGGATAAAGCACGTCATGTTCAAGGAAGCAGACGATATGAACGTCCCCGGCCATCTGGATCGCCTGGTTCATCTGGTCGATGATGCGGCCATGTCCTTTGGCTTTGCTCCGGCACAAATCAACCTTCCAAAGGTTCATGCCGACAATGATCTGTTGCACGCTGGCCGATAGTTTTACCTGGTGCTTGCTGGCCCTGGCTGCCTGCTCGATGGATCGGAGGGAAGCATCCATGCACCAATCAGGGGCCGCGTTGTTCGTGTACCAAATGGCACCAATCTTTAGCGTGCCTTTTTGTTTCCATGGCCGTGGCTGAAGGAATTCGGCTTCCTGCAAGCACCCGTCCCATTCGCCCGGCATGAGCCTTTTTCCGAAATGCTCGAAGATTTTATTCTCAGCATAAAGGCCCATTTCTCGATGACCGATAAGCAGATTGACCGTGTGGTCCCGGAGCCGTACCTGGTACGGGGCTGGATTTGCCGGACCTCTGAACCGATGCACCCATCGCGCGGAAGGCAGACAAACGACAGAGTTTCCGCGCTGGCGGTACTTCTCATGGATGTACCCTTCTTCGCCGCCGAATCCCCTGAAATGCTGATTGAAACCGGGCCAGTATTTTTTATTGGCACAGAAAAAACCGAGGCCTTGCATGGGGATCGCAAAAGGTTTGTTCGTTTTTAATCCTTCATGATCGGTGGCCCATTCGCCCCACAAGGTTTTGCCCAGCTGAACTGGATTCCAGTGGGTCCACAAATGCTTGCCGTCGTCTCCCAGCAACGGGCCCTGAATCAAATCGCGTGAATCCCTATGCTCCTGAATCCACCATTCAAGATCGCGAATAGCGAACGCGCTGAACATGACATGAGAGTCCACCACGGCCACCCAGTCGGTTTCCGCATACCGGAAAAGGGCGTCACGGCTTGCGCTGGTGCCAGCGAGATCGGGCCGGTGTACGTATTTGCCTCCGGCTGCCAGCGTCACGCCTTTGGTTTGCTCGCATGGTTGCGGGGCGTTATCGAGTACCAGGATTTTAACTTCAGGATGATAGAGCTTCAGGCTTTGGGTCGTGAAATAGACGCCACTGAAATCGTCATATGACGCCATGGCTACTGTTAAAATTTCGTCGCTCATCCTAATCTCCTTAGCTTGGAACGCAACTGCAAGCATTATCCCCTGGTCCACACACATAAAGCGTATCGGTGGTGCCAGTATTTTTTCCGTAAACCATTTGACCGGCTGTTAATGTTCCCAACGATAAACAACAACAAATTGCATTATTTGTGCAATTTGTAATAACAGAGCCTCCACAAGTGGAAGTTTTTGCAGGCGAACCCCCGCCACTAGAACTACTGCCAACCGAATAAGTCCCTGCACTAGGTGCAATGAAATACCAGCTGGCCCCTGCTGCAACGGTGACACCTCCAGAAATCAGTTTGACACCACATGGTGCGGGCGTTGTCGTGCTGGTTGTTGTGGAGGTTGTAGTAGTTGGCCTTGCTGTAGTTGTCGTTGTAGTAGTTGTCGTTGTGGTTGTCGTTGTAGTAGTAGTTGTCGTAGTTGGTGCCGCTGTCGTGGTAGTCGTTGTTGTCGTCGTATTAGGTGCCGCTGTTGTTGTTGGCACGCATGGGTATTGAGTAGTTATGCCAATAGAGGCTGAACTACATAGCGAAGCCGGAGGCACGCCACTGCAACCGCAATTTATTCTGCATGGTGCTGTTAGGTTCCAAAATGGAATCGAAAAACCAGTGCAAGCATAAAAACAATTACCAGAGCAATTGGGATTGTAGGTTGTGCTTGTTGTGCTTGTTGTGCTTGTGGTAGTGCCCATGGGCGTGCAATTGGTCGAACAATTGGCCAGATAATTACCTGGATAACACGTTCCACATTTTCCCAATACGCCTACAACATCGGCAGGACACCCGCAACCATTAGTGCATGTGTTTGTTATCCCATGCCAGACTCCATCAGCGCCGCACGAATAAAGGCAAATTCCGCTACCGCAATTCGGTTGTGGCGTCGTGCTGGTGCTCGTCGTACTGGTCGTGGTCGTGGTGTAGGGAAGATTGTCGCAAGTCGTGGTCGCACTGTCGCAATTGCTGGTACTGGCCCTGGCTGGCGGGTTGATACACCCGCACGGTGAACCGCAGCAATCGGCCCGCACGGCGGTCCAACCTCCGGATCCATTCCCTTGCCAGGTGCATTGGCCGCAGCAATTGCCGTTGCAGGTGCTGCAAGGCGGGTTGGTGGTTCGCGGTGGCGTGGTGGTCGGTGCGGTGGTCGTCGTGGTCCCGGAACATGGGCCATAACCGGTGATATTTCCGCATGGCCCATAAATCGGGCATGGGCCGGTATTGGAAGAGCAATAGCAAGGCATGGCTTTGACGGTGCCGCAACTGCAAGATTCGGTGGGAGGGGAAGAAATGCAATTCGGGCTGCAAACTGTCCCCGTCGGACAGTATCCGGACAACCATTGCCATTTATTCGCCTGGTTGCACCAGTATTGAACCGAACCGGTGCAAGGCACAGGAGGTGGGGCATTAACCGGAGCGGAACAGCTGGTGGTGGCCGTGGCGCAATAGGTGGGCGGGATTGTCGGAGGTGGACAAGGGCAGCAGGATGGGCAACCACTGGTTGCCTGAATCCATCCGTACACGCCCGATTGCAACAACTGCGATTGCCATTGGCAAGAGCCTTGGCATTGCGGCGGCAATGTGGTCGTGCTGGTCGTAGTCGTGCCAGGTGCGGCCGTCGTGCAAATCACTGGCCCGGGCCCAGGTGCTGGCACGCAGCTGGTTTGGGTTATCTGACAAGCGAATGCCCCGCAAAAATCAGGCGGGTGCGGAACGCAACCGCTGGAGCAGGTATTGCCGGTGGCTGACCAACTACTGCTACTGGCTGACCACGACCAAGAACCGGTGCCGGTGCATGGCGGCATGGTGGTGCTGGTCGTGCTGGTCGTGCTTGTGCTAGTGGTAGCCGGGGTGACACAAATGTCCGAAATCGTATAGATGGGAAGGCCATCCATCCAGATTCCGGACAAAAGCGCGGAATAAACGCCGTTGACTACAGGAGCCATCAGCATGACAAGCCAACAATCCTGAGTGCCATCGGCGAAAGGAATGTATTTGCAGGTTGGCGGGGCTGCCGTGGTCGTGCTGGTCGATGGCTTCGGCGTGGTGCTGCTGGTCGTGCTGCTGGTCGACGTAACCGGAAGGAAATAAACCTGAACTCCCGGATACATGCCATTGGAAGGCGTGGTGCTGAGGACCTGAACAAGCCCGGATCGAGCATCACGGCCACCGGCAACAGCTGGTCGGGGTGAATCAGGATATAAAGGCCGTTTTTCGACCGTGCGGACAACGTCCCCGATGCGGATAACGGAATGTTCGTCGAATGTCCATGGCCTCGGGTCACTCATGACGTAGGTAGTCCCAATGGAGCAAAGGGCAGCATTTTGTAAGTCTGAAATCGAAGAAAATAAGGCTGAAGGACGACCACGGCACCAATTGCGTGGGCTGCTGGAATTGTACCAGCCCATCCGCGTGTCACTGACCAGGTTCCCGCGTTGGTCCGGGTCACCTGCATGATTTCATTGTCTACTTTCACCTCAAAATAAAAATGCGGGGGAGGTGTCGCGGCAATCGTGCCATAGGTGGCCAGTGGCGGGAATTTAAAAGCGTCGGCCGCTGGCACTCCGATGACTGTGTCATTAACCAGACAATTGGTGGCGAGCGTAGTCGTCCCGGTCGTCAACCGCTGCCCCCACCCATTCAGCATGGTGGGGTTGCTCAAAACGGCTTGCGTTTGAAGATCCTTGAAAGCGTAGCCGTTGACGTCGGTCCAGCCCATATCCTGGACAAATTGGTAATAGCTTTCACGCCTGAATTCAATTTCGTAACTGACCCGGTAGTAAATCAGGCCAATATCCTGCTGCTTTACCCCAGTGATCGAATTGATTTTCGCTTGCCCAGGAATGCCAGGGCCAAAAATATCGCTGTTTACTGCGTCCTGATAGGTGATGGCGTTTGCCGAATTAAAGGTCGCTTCATTTCGAGAAATAACAAGAGTAGGTCGACTATCATCGGCAACCACCGGAGGGTCGAACAGCCTACCCGCTGAATTCACGATCGGAACGCCCAAGAGGTCTCGGGGCATCGGTTTTTCGTATTTCGCAAACGACCATTGCAATTCTGCTGGCAAATTTAGCGGGTTCGTGATCGTGGCGTCAACGAGCCTATCGGTGTCGTATTCAGCCGTGACTTGCCACAACAAAGGCCATTCACCGTAAGGAGTGCAATCAACCGAAACACACGTAGCCAGGGCATCGGTGTCGTTACCTACGGTGTAACTGTCACCGATTTGAGGAATGCCACCGGAAGCGTAGATCGTGGCGGGTCCGTCGTTGATGTCGGTAGTGGAAACAAGGAAAATCTTGCGGTATTTGCGATTAGTGAGCTCAAAAACAGAGTTTTTCCGCTCGCTGGCAAATGTGCCTGCCCGTCCGGCCTTCGTCAGCTGAATCGAAGAAACCGCCATTACAGGATCCTCGCTACCTGTGGAGAAACCGTTGCAGCTTCGGCCAATCTGCGCTGATATTCCAGCTGCTGCCGTTCGATTTCGAGGGATTGCTCGGCAATCCGCTGCAATCTCTGGTCCGGAGTTTCCCGGGAATAGGTTTCTTGTGCCTCCGCTTTTGCGGCCGCTGAATAGGCCTCCACGGTGCCCCGGCTCGTCGCTCCAGCCAATTGTACGGATCGCAATTCGTGAGCTTTTTCGAGTTCGTCCACGGCCTTGGAAATGCCCCTGGCGTAGGTGTCCCATGAAATGGCACCAGCCTGCAAAGCCGAATCCAGTTTTTGCAATTCCGACTGGTATTTCTGTAAAGGCGTGGCCAAAGATTCGTTCAGTTCCTCGCCTATTTTAAACAATTCAGCATGTTTCGACAATTCGGTTAGACTTCCGGCCGCGTTTCGCGTGTGTTCGATTGATTTTGCTGCCTGTTCGGCCTGTTCGCTGATTTGCCTAAATTTTTCAGGCATTTTTAAACGATTGTCGGCCGTATCGAACAGGTTTTGAGCTTCGGCACTCATTTCAGCTGCAGCCAAGGCCATGGCGGCCGTGAAATCGTCGGCCATTTTCTTGGTTTCGGCAAAAAGTTTGCCGCCCAACGAATCGGGCAAGCTGCTTGCGAGGTCAAAAAGCCCGGAAACACCGGAAGAAATCTGGGCAATTCCCCCCATGAAGGTCGAGACCATGCCTTCGAGGGCCGATCGGACCACTTGCACGACGTCCAGTACTACTCCAACAGCATAGGCCGCCGTTTCCATTCCCGATCGAATGATGGCCGTGCCTGTTTTTCCAGATAAGCCCATGCTTTCGAGGTAGTCGATAACCAAGTTGATAACTGGCGCCAAAGCAATTCCAAATTGACCGGCGAGATTGCTGACGTAGTCGGATAAACGACCGAAAGCCAGATTCATGCTTTCTACTTGGGCGACGCTTAAATCATTGACCGAAGCCCCAAGCCCTTCCATGGACGCTTTGGCTTTCGCTATTCCTGCCCCGCCTTGCGTCAGAAGAGGTAAAAGCGTTTTAGCTTTGTCGTCGAAAATGGCGTAAGCTGCTGCCGCTCGTTGAGTCGGGTTTTCAATCTTGCTGATGGCGTCGGCCACCGCGCTGAATTGCTGTTCCAAGTTCATGCCGGCAAGCTCTTTTGCAGACAATCCAATCCGGTCAAAAGCGTTGTTGGTGGCGATGTTGCCGGCATTTGCTCCGGCCACTGCCTTGGACATCGCCTCAAGCCCAGCCGCTGCGTTGCCGGCATCGCCTCCGAGATCCTTTACGCCCTGTTTTACCGTGTTAATGAAATTGCTGGTAGTCCCGAGATTGCGAGCCAAGTGGAGCGTCTCGACGCTAGCGTCTAAAGCGTTTTTTACATAGCCAGTCAGGGCACCCGTAGCAAGACCCGCAATCAGAGCCTTGCCAGCCAATAACATTCGGTCAAGATCGTTCCATGTTTTGCTGAACTGCTTAGTAATTTGCTGAGCCGCGCTCATGGCTTTGGCGAATTCGCTGGTGGACGCTGTCAACGTCGCATGTAGTTTACCGATTGTCGGCATTGATAATTTTGCCTCCCATCGTTTTCGTCAATTCCATGGCCACTGTTTTCATCTGGGCCCAGGTCATTTCCTTGGGCTCCGGCGGTTCAAACTTCAGAGTGAAATCATGGTGATTATAAGGTTGCGGCCTTTTGGCCTTGTCCCTGTTCACCTCTGCTATCACCCTGGCGACAATCGCGGCCTGTAAATCTCCGCGATATGGGCCCCTCGGTTCGATCGTCTCTTCGGCCCATAATTCGGCGAATTCAGCCGAAGATAATTGCCGTTGCAATTCCCTTACCGTGCGGCCATAACGGTAGCTCAGTTCGATCCAGAACCTTCGTTCGGGCCGCTCTCGGAGTTTTTTACAAGGTCTTCCATATCGGTCTGGCTGATACCCGCCAACCGGCTCGCCACGCCAAAAAGCCGATCCAAAACCTTGCTCGATTTGCAGCCCAAGTTATCATGGTCAGCAGTCCCGAAAATCTGCTTACCTGATTCATCCACGGCAGCCAGGCACACCAGTTTGGCCCGAGCATTTCGCATATTCGCTTCTTTTTTCTTGCCTCGCTGTACTAAGCAAGATTCCTCGAACTGGTCGCGCTCCACGCCGGTAAGGGTTCTGATCCAGACATCACAGTCCCATTCGGGGCAGGACACTTTTTCGACCGGCAAATCCTGCGATTCCAGGATCTTATCTCGCAAATTCATAATTCCCTCGATCAATTAGCTGGAAGCGTTTTTGAACACAGCGACGGAAACACTGGTCGCCGATGAATATGTCAAGTTCATTCGGGCGTTACTATCATTGTAGTAGGTTGTCGGGAATGGCCCGATCAATCGGCCAGCGCTGGCAGGCACGGAAACCGTGCGATTGGTAATGGTCTGGCCGTCAACGGTAGACTGATAAACCAGGGTGACGGTGACGCTCGAACCGCTAGCGTTTTTTACGTAAACGTATTCGTATCCGGTATTCGGGAAGCTGTCGCCGCTGCCACCAGCGGAAACCAGCACACCCACGGGATCAATCTGGCCCGTACGATCGACGTTATTGACGGTGAGGATTGCCATATTTCAATTTCCTTTCAATTATGCGGTAAAGGTTGGGACGCCGGTGATTTTGATAGAAAACGGCATGTGGACGGCATCTTCCATCGACGCATCAGTCTTAATCGCGTTGATATATCCCGAGAAATCCCATCGGGAATTATCGGGAAACGTGATTCGCCAAGTATTGGTAGTTCTGAATTGGGCATACAGGGCGGCACACTGATTGTGATCGTAAAGAGCCTCGAGCGCCACGACGCCGCCATCGGCCCACCCGGCTATAAACTGTTTGAAATAGCCAGTGGAAGCCAGAACCGTGACGTCAATGTCTCCTGAGGTGAGGTCGACGCCACCGATACTGGTGATATTGGCAACGGAGGTGTAAGAGCCGTTGTAAAGATAGAGCGTTGTTCCTGCCGAAAATTGTACTGCCATGGATTAGCTCCAAATTTCAAGAATTATGTGAATCAGCCTGGTACCTTTGATTTGTAATTCCACCGGAGGCGAATAATCGTCCGAATCATCAACCTGGTAGATCCAGCGAAAACCGCCATCGCTGCCGTTGCCAGCGAGGTTACAGATTGCTGCTCTTACGGTCTCCATCGCTGGAGCATCTGTGCCGATCGCGGTTATCTGGAACCGGGTTTTCCGTAGTCCTGACGAGCCCGCAAGCGTGTTGATGTTCTCGTTTCCATCCTGCTGATAAATGATGTAAGGCAGTTGGGCCCCTTGCGGTGCTGCTGACAAATAAATCCGGTTGCCGATGACCGAAGTGATGGCCGTTTGGGCAAGAAGATAGGCGACCAGCTTTTCTTTGTCCGAAAGCGTTTTCACAGCTTTTCAAACTCCTCTTGCAGCTTGTTTGCCATCACAGATTGCACATCAGTCTGCTTTTCGGCCGGTTCAATAAACGGTCGAGCTTGCACGTCTTTTACCCGTTTGCCGAAAATATGGTCGCCGTCGCTCATGACTTTCTTTTTTCGAATCTGGTCATTGCTTCGGCCACCTTCAACCAAATGCGAATATTTTGCAGGATTGACCGGCATGCCGTTGATAAAAACTTTTTTGCTTCGTGGTCCCATCATGCCATAAAGTAAACCAGTGTTTCCGTTTTTTACCGAAGCCTTGTAATCTTTAATTTTAACGCCCAACGATTTTTTCAATTCCCCGGTTCGAGATGGAACTGCTGCCTTAGCCTTTACAATCATTGCTCGGAGGGCCGCATTGACGGCCTTTCGCATCATCTTTTTGGATTCTTTGGTTTCCAGCTTTTGAAGTTTGGCCAAGTATTCGTCTAGGCCCTTAATGGTTTCCATTATTTTGGCCTTTTGAATTATGGTGCTGCTGTGGTTGTACCCAACGACCCGTATCGAATTTCTGTACTCAAAATCGTCAATTCATAACCCCGCTCTTGGGTCGATAGCTGTGGCCCAGGTTCGTAAACCCGGCCATTCCAAACGAGCCGATGGGCTGATGAAATTTGATTGGTATACCGCAAAGTAATTTTGTTTGTCGCGTCGGCCCGGATCTGATTCGCGTACCAAAGATCCCGACCGGACAATGGTTCGATCGAGCCCCAAACGGTCGCCACCAGCTGATATTGAAGTTCGTCATCACCGAAGGAATCGATTGCATCCACCGGGGCATATATCTGAATCTGGTGTCGTAGTTGGCCCGCTCTCACGTGTAGTTGCCCCAACCCAACGATTTCAGGTAAGACTTTAGCCCATAAGGCAATTCATTCGCGGCCTGTTCTGCTGAGGCTTCACGGTGTTCGTACATTTCGGCCACCAATGTCTTGATGGCCAATTTAAGCCGCTCGGGCACTGCTGCCGCTGTCGTTCCATAGCCGCAAGTAAAAGTGACCTGCACGGCGTCCAGTGTTTGCGGATCAGCCACCGGCCAAACCTGGTACCTGGCTGGTGCCACCTTGCCTGGTGTCTGGTAGGTGCTGACCTGGTACAGCGTGGGCGATAGCGTCGTCATGGTCAGCGTCGTGGCGTCAACATATTGAATTTGGTCGACGGAAATCAACGGCGGTTTAGGTAGTCTGATAATCCCATACCGATAGCCTGCCGGTGAAACGTCGTCGTAAGATTTGCCGGGGAAACAATTGAGCGTGAGCAGATATTGAGACGAAATACATTGCCGGTTAATGGTGGTCTCGATCCATTCCCGGGCCGCTGTGATTAACAAGCCGATGTAGGTTTGATCGGCATCGGCCGCGTAAATCCTGCTATGAGCTAACACCTCGGACACCGTAACGGGTTCCGTGGAAGGTGCTATCAGCTGTGTTAGCCCATAGGCAGGAATCATGCTTAGTCTTCCTCATCGTGGTCCGGTTCGGGAATGTCTTCAGGATCAGGAGTGGGAGGAATTCGCACGGTTGGCGTATCGTTGGAAACGATAATGCCAGCCTGTGGAATTGCGTTTTCCAATTCTTCCGCTTCGTCCTTGGAAAGGTTGTAAACCTTGCCCACGTCGAGGATCCTGTTCTCATTTGCAGAGATACAGAGCATTTTGACCTTTGGCATAAATGTTACCCGTAAGAGGCCGATGTCAACTGTGCCGATACTTCCGGAACAGTTGTGCATTGACCCTGAACCATGATGTAGTAACCCGTTTTTCCCGTGTCCGTGATATTGAACACAATTTGACCGCTGGCATTGGTCTGAACATAATACGCTTTATTGTTTACGTATGCGTTCAGACTGGTACCAGCGGTAAAGCTGACGCCTCCAGAAGGCGCGGTGGCTGTGACGCCCACGCCATTGGCGTTGTCGGACAAAATCACGTCCACGTCGAAAGGAACTCCTGTTACGGGCTGGCCACCATTATCCAGAGCGGTAATAGTGACCTGGCACACATTGGAAGAACCTTTCGCCGTGGTGATCGAAACCTTCTGGGCCACCACCTGACCATTGAAAGCCATCAGGCCATATTGGCTTTGCAAGCTTCCGACGTCTGATACTTCTTCGGTGGTGATCGCGTTGCTGTTCAGCGTCGCCCCGCTGGGCTGCTGTTTGATGTAGATTTTCGAGCCGCTGGAATAGCTGGCATCAGGTCCAAGAGCCATGAAAGCCTCCTATATCAAGCGGTTCCAGTTGCAGGGGAGACCAGCACGGTGCGGTCCTGAACGGTGCTGTCGTCAGTAGTGGGGGCGCGATGAGCCCCAGTCTGAATAGCGACCACACCATCAATCACTACGTTCTGAGTGGATCGAGCCACGACCAGGCGCAAGTATCGATAAACCGATTCGACGACCTCATGGACAACCATCAAGCCGGTGCCCGGATCGGCCAGGGTGATTTTGCTGCTGGCGAGGTCAGCCATATCGCTCCCATCACTGGCATTGCCGCCCTGCACTTTGATCGCAGTAACCTGCCCTGTGGTACAAGTCCCAAAAAGGGTTTCAAAAACGGTCGTTGCAAAATCGGCCGTGTCGATGATCGAGCTATTCACCGTAGTGGTGCCAGCTGATTGGCTGGTCATCACCCTGGTGCGTTTGCTATTTGGTGTCGCGTTAAATGTCGGCATAGATATTGATCCTTATATTAGTTGGTTTTGAGGCGTACGAATGCTTCAGCCAGGACGGGCATGCCGTCAAGCTCACGACGGGCAATAAAGCCGATTTGATTGGCTTCGGCATAAAGCTCAACGAGCCTCTGAATGGTCATCTGCTCAGAGTCGGCAATCCAATAAAAGCTGAAATCGCCGAGCATGCCCACATAGTTGCCGGTCGAAAATGTGTTTGGTACATACTCGGACAGCACGCAGGGGATGTCAAGGAGGGTGTCAGGATCGCCACCGGCAAGCCCCAGACGCCAAATGTACTGGCCGGTGCCATCCTTCAGCTGGCGGATGTACTGAAGAGCGGTACGGCTAAAAAGCCACTTGGTTGACGGCCTGCCCCAATACTGAGGTTTCAGGGTGTGCTTGGCGGCAATCAGCTGATCAGCCTGGAAGCCGGTGCTGGTACCCGTCAGCACGTCACGAGAAGTATCGATACCCCTGCTGGAAGCGGTGAACAGGCCCAAGGGCTGGTTGGCCCCGGAACCAGTCATGAATGCCTTTTCCTCGGCCACCGCGAATTTGTACCCGAGACGGGTGCGGACCAGTCCCTCCACGCTTCCGGTATTGTTCGCTCCGTATGCCTGGACAGTAGAAGCGATTGTCGCCATGCGAAGCAGTTTTTGGCTGACCTTCAGCCTTTTGGCCAGTGGTCTTGGAGTCAATTCACGCTTGCCGAAGGACATCGCGTTATCGACGTTGCCGGTGGCGAGTTCGCTGGTCCAGTCTGCATCAGCTGGATCGTTGTCAAGGCTTGGGGCGCCCAAAGTCTGGGCAGCCTGAACGATGTACTTAGTGGCGAATTGCCGAATCCACAGCATGTTGTCGACAAATTTGATTAAGTCGCCGACGAACTGTTGAGGGGCAACCAGGTAACCGCCGACGATGTCCGAGTCGGCTGAAATATCTCGTTTTGCCAGCGGAGCAATCAGCGCGTCTGGGCCCTGGGCGAGGTAGTTGGACCACACCTTGCGGTACTGATCACTATTTCGCCGCTGACGTGTGCGGAAATCGCCATCAGTCTCCCAAGGATGGCGTTCCACCCGGCTGTTGCTTCGTTTGTTGGGATTAGGCAAGCCGGTGCGGCCATTGGGAACAAGGACAGCTAGGCGGCCGTCAGGCAAGCGGATGGAACGTTTACGCTCATCATCGGTGTCGTAGTTATCTTCATCGTCGCGGTCGTCGTCGTCGTCGGAAGAATTTTCCCGCTTCTTACGCTCTTTTTCGTCTCCGTCCGGCTCGTCGTCCTGGTTGTCGTCTTCCTTTTTGGAAAGGCTTTCGACCATGTCCATTCTTTCTTTCAGGTCATCGATCTCACGATTCATGCCTTCCCAAAGGTTTTTTTCATCATCCCGGAGGCCCCGGCTTTCGCCGTTGGCGGTGTCGAGGATTTTGCGAGCATCGTGAAGCAATTTGCCGCGCTGCTCGCGGAGGGATTTTACCTTCTGGTGATCTGCTGGAGATAACGCCATTCCTGTTTCCTTAAATGTTTTTCAATCCCCCTACAGATAAATGGCTTTCAAGGGCCGGTTTTGCCCCCGGATTTTTTTTTCGAAATATATTGGATTGTCTGTTGACAAGTAATTGCCTATGGGCTATTATCAAAGTGTAAGGTTAATCGAACGCAAACCAAACAGGAGATGAAAGATGAGCAAGCTGTCAAAAATCACGGCCCCGAAAAACATGTCTGGGTTAATGTGCAGGCCATGGGGTGGAGAGATCGTGGCCGTTGCCGCCAATTGGTCCGAAGCGTCCAGCCCGGTCCTGGTCTGGTCCGAGGATGGGTGGGTAGAAGAC
The DNA here is from genome assembly GCA_036758905.1 of Beijerinckiaceae bacterium. Classification (GTDB taxonomy): domain Bacteria; phylum Pseudomonadota; class Alphaproteobacteria; order Rhizobiales; family Beijerinckiaceae; genus CAIUPE01. The sequence goes on from DAIOVR010000020.1 coordinate 18,053, forward strand.
GCATACGGCCGACAGGTGGCCAATTTTCGGCATTGCGCCAACAACGCCCTGGAGGTGATTATTGAGGAGATAGCCACGGACAGCGGCGACGAGGTGACCGAAGACGAAATGGACGCAATCATGGAAAATGTCGTTGAAATTTAATCCAAGTTCGCCCCCGGTCATCTGGCCGAGGTTTCAGGAAGGTAAAAAATGGAAAGTATTATCATCGCAGTGTGCAACCTATTTTTGTGCTGGCTGGGCAGCCAAGGTGACAAAGATTAGCCCGGAGTGTTGCACGGGGAACCGTCAAGGACGGCTTGACGGTTCAATCTTCCAAGATTTTTGGATAGTTGGCTCAAGTGTTTGAAATTTTGGCTCAAGTGTTTGAAATTTTGGCTCAAGTGTTTGAAATTTTCTAACGGTTCGTTAAAGGAGAAAAAATGGCAGAAGTTACATGGATCGATAAAGAGGAAGCAAAAGTCCTACAAATATCCCAACCCGTAGGAGTGGATCGTGTTCGACTGTTCGTTCTCGGAGATCATATGGCGTACGGAACATACGAGCGTCCTAGTTTCCACCTCGACCACGCTCCCACCCAGGAGTCATTCGATGCGATCCTTCAGCATTTAATCAACAAAAAGAAAACCATTGAGATCATCGTGTAACTTTACCTGACGACAGGAGCAGACAACAACCCGGAAAGAATAAACCATGACCATCGGGCAAAAAATTGCTGCATTGCGCGAGCAAAAGGGGTGGACTCGATACCGCTTGGCCAAAGAGGCCCAAACTCATCAGGCCACGATTGGCCGGATCGAGACCGGCGAACGGCAACCGAGTTTCGATATGGTCCACCGCATAGCCATGTGCCTGGGCGTGTCGCTAGCCGAATTCGATGCAGGCAAGTAAAACGAAAAAGCCACCGGGGTTTTGCCTCGGTGGCTTTGTTTTGCAAAGGAATCTGCTATTCTTTTTCTTTCAGGTCCAGTGCCAAACTTAGCACCTCTAAAGATTCTTTCGGTCTGCCCAAAGCCGCCTTCATCCTTGCCAACACCTTCGACCGGACCTCCGGATCCTCGCTCGGATTGAAACCGCCGCGAATGCCTGCACTGGTGGCAAGATAGGCCGGAAAAACAACCCAGGAAACCTCATGGATTTCGGCTTTCTTCACGGTCCTGGTGCTGCCGCCATTTTCGTCGATGCCCCAATCGTCTTCAAGAACATCGAAAATAAATGACATGCCTTTGATATCTGTCCTCTGAACGCTGACAGCAAGATCCCGGGCATAAGAAATATCTGGAAGGCTAACCTCTGCGTCGATTCCTTCCGGCCCCCGATTCAGTTTCAGGGTGCCGCTTGATGTCCGGCCCAGGAGTCGGCAAGGGTCATGGTCGACGGTTCCAATAATATCATTGTCACGTTTGCCAAGACTCTCATCGAAACAGCCAGGCAAGAGTCTTTCCCGGAAAGACCCGTAAATTGGCTCGGACCAGCTGTTATAAACCACGGCCCGGCCCATCAGGGTTTTGCCGCCGCCGTCTTCCTCCCGGAGTTCCACCCGGGTGGTTAATGATCTTGTTTCCATTAGCCAATTCCTTTCTGATACGGTTTCAGTAGTAGCTTGATTTGTTCAGGATCTACATTCGGAAATGCAATTTGCACGATTTGGGCAGCCGAATCAGGTTTGATCTGATTAGCCGAAACCGCCTGAATGATCTGCATTAAGCTATCAATCTGCCCACCGTCCAAGGCTGTCTCCTGAATGACTCGCGGATCAGTGCTGGCAAGCTGCCCATTGTCGTCGACGGCTGGAACGCTGTGCGGACCAAAAACAGACATATTCTCAGGCATTAATCGGACATCACCTTCCGGCCCGTCAATAGGTTTCATGCGTTCGCGCCGAAGAATATCGTTCAAGGTAAAGATGCCAGAATAGCGGCCCGTCTGGTACATCTGGAATCGGGTGGCCCCGTCAGTCTGAAGCAGTTCATGCGTGTTGTGCGACACCGAAAACGCCATTCGCTCGGCAGGCCGAAACAATTTCCGGTTAATTTCCTGACACCATTTGATCAGCCAGGGGCGGAGGGTATAGGTAAGGAAATCGATGCCCTGGTGTTCGATGTTGGCGAAAGATGCGTTCGACAAATCACGCAACATATGGGGCGGGATATTAAACCAGCGGGCAATCTCGATCACTTGGAATTGTCGGGTCTGAAGGAATTGACTGTCTTCCGGCGACAAACCAACCGTCTTGTAAGATGCGCCCTCTTCGAGGATTGCGATTCTGTTCGATTGGTCAACTCCCCTGTGAACCTGCTCCCAAGACTCCCTTAAATTCTTGATTCCCTGTTCGCCTAATTCCGTAGGGTGTTCGATGATACCGCCTGGCACCGATCCATTGCCGAAGAACCTCCCGCCATGTTCTTCGCACGCCAAGCCCAAGCCCACACTATCCCGGGCGAGTTCAATCACGCCATAGCCCCGGATTCCATCGAAGCCAAGCCCAGGCACGTGAAGCAGGTCTTCGGGAAAAATGGTTTCATCCTGTTCACCCTCATAATGGGCATGAAACTCATAGCATAGTTTGCCGTCGTCGGTGCGGTTCGGCTCAATCTGGTTGGGCATCACCGGCCAAAGATTGACGATATTCCCATCGGTGTCACGCTCGATCTTGGCATAGCAATTGCCATAGGTCAGCATATGGGCTTGAAGAGTCTCGAAAAAAATAAACGGCGTCATCTCGACGTTGGGGGCCAGTTGCAACAGCCTGGCAATCGGGTGGTTCAAGACTTCTTCGAAGCCCTTGCCACTACGTTTATAGACGTTGATCGGCAATGATGCCACGGTGCCGGAAATCAAATTGACGGCACACCAAACAGCCGAGAAATTCAGGGCCTTGGCTTCGTCGACGTCGATCCCCGATGATGCAGGCGTCCGGCCGAGCATGGCCACCAAAGCCGGATCACGAAGGGGGATGCCCGCAAACTTGGCGGCACGCTTCGCGATGCCTCCGGCTACTCGCTGTAAAAAAGATTTTTTCATATCGATTGGACTCCAGTGGTTTGATATTTACTTGGCTTCTTTTCTCCGGTTTTGATAATTCCAGCCAGGGCAAGGATGGAGGCAAAAACGCCGTCAATTTTTTCCGCTGAATTCTTTTTCGTCGGCTTGATATTCCCGGCCGCGTCCGATTCAACCGCCACGTTTGCCACGTTCCATTGCATCACCGGGTTGCCGTCGTGCCGAATATTTCCTTCCAGCACCAGTTTTTCAAACTCTTTTGTGGCTCCAGCAACACCGTAAAAAGTAGGTCGAACGAAAACTACATTATGCCGATCCGACTGCAATTGCGTTGCCAGCTGGGTGGCGTTCCATGGGTCAATCAATATCTGATCGATTTTGTATTGTTTGCCAAAATCGTTGATGTCTTTCCTGATTACGTCGTAATCGATTACGTCGCCCTTGGTTAATTTGATCCAGCCTTGCCTCACCCAGTTGTCCAGCCTGGTGCGGTTTGATCTCTCGCGGGTCTTCAGCGCTGATTCAGGAAGCCAAAATCGGGTCATGATTCGATAAGGCGATGATTTTGGGAATATCGCGGTCATGGCCGTCAAGTCGGTTGTTGTGGATAAATCGAGGCCCACAAAGCATTTGCTTTTTGCTTCGATTGGCGTGTGGTCTTCGAGTTCCCGCCATCGGTCCACCGATAACCATCGAGTCACTTGCCCGCACCATTGATTGAGCCGATAACGTCGGAAATTATTTTCGTTGGCCGGACTGCTGATTGCTTCTTCACATGCCTCTTTCATTGATCGAGTTGAAATCGTGATTCCATAAGACGGATTGGCTTTTTTCCACGTCTCTTCTGATTTCCAATCGTCATTATCGCCGGCAGCATAAACCACGCCGAGCAAGCTGATGTCTTCCGATCGGTTCTCCTGCACGGCTAATGCCTGCTCCCATTGCTCCCAACACAGAGACTCTTTATCGATGCCGGCCGTCGTAATCCAAAAGATAAGGGGCTGCCGCCTGGCTGCGCCCCCGTATCGAAGCGTGTTCCACAAATCGCGGGTCTGCTGTGTGTGCAATTCGTCAAACAAAAGCCCCGAAATATTGAAGCCGTCTTTCGTCGGTACGTCAGCCGAAAGAGCTTCAAAAATCGAATTGGTTTCAGGGTATCGGATCGTTTTACTGGCCCGCCTGACCTTCAACCGGCTGGATAGTGCCGAAGACGCTTCGACCATCGTGGCCGCTTCATTGTAAATGATCGACGCCTGTTTCCGGTCTGCTGCAGCCGTATAAACCTCCGCGCCACGTTCGCCATCGGCTACCAATAGATAAAGGGCCACGCCCGCGCAAAGCGTAGACTTGCCATTCTTTTTCGGAATTGCCACGCCCGCGCGGTTAAAACGCCTGGTTCCATCAGGCATTTTCCAACCAAATAACGGAGCAATCACCCGATCCCACTGCCAATCGAGCAATTCAAACGGCCGGCCCGCGTCCGCGCCTTTCGAGTGGCGTAAGAATTTTTCAAAAAAGGTCCGAACCCGTTCGGCTGCACGCGAGTCGAAATAACATCCCTGACTCGCGGCAACCTCATCGGCTCGGGTTCTGATCCAGTTTTTTGTTTCTGCCGTCAATCTTGTTCCCTTTGCAACAACTGAGGCAGTATCTGCACCCTGGGCATTTGCACCCGGCTGTGCATCGGTGACGCTTTCCGCACGAATCACACTGGTGAGAGATTATTCGCGAAGACATCGAATTCATCCATCTCCTGGGTTTTTGGTGGTTCAATCGCAATCTTGGTACGCGCTGCAGGGCTAAATCCGAATTCATTGGCCATGCGTCGCAATTCGGCCAAGAGAACATTTGCCTGCCGCACAGCGGGGTGCAATTTCGGCTCGCCGTTGGCCCCTTTGATAATTCGGCCTTCGGCCAGCACAATCGCCAGGTAGGCCCGGTATTCGGCGAATGCGTGGCAATAGCCGGACAAAATAACCGTGTCGATGGCTACCAGCAAATGACGTTCAGCGAGGTCCGGAACCACACGCCGCCACTCGGCCAGCGCTTCGCCCGTCAGCCAGGCGGGAGGATCTAATGGCAATGGAGGCCCGGCCGGGGTTTCTTGGACGATCGGGAGGTCTGCAGCCTTTACTTTGCCCGCCGGGGCTCGGCGTCGTCGTCGTGATTTTGATTTTCTGCCCATAAAATCCCCTTCGCTTTTGTCAATTTGTCAATCAATGCACGCTTGGTCAGTCCGTATTGTTCACGGATCACACGATTGCAAAAACCCTGAATCCATTTAGCGTGAGCCAGAATTTTCAAATCATCCGGCAAACAATCCAAAAGTTTAGCGGGCTCAATTGGCGTGTAAACAGGATCCCCGTTCAATGGCAATTCCCGCCTACGTCGCCGAAGCTCTTTTTTTTGTTCGTTGCGTAATTTGTTTCGAATCGTTGTAAAGACAAGAAAAGGAACAAGATCAAGATGATATTTTGAAACGAGCTCAACCACTTCCAGGATTGCAATTGAATAAGCATCAGGGACATTTTTTCCGAAGCGTTTCGCGAGGCGAACAGCGAGAAACCGTAAAGTTTCGACCAATCGCGTTTGCTCGGGTGTCAAGCAATTCCTTTCATTTTCGTCGCCGTTCCCCAATTCGTTTTTCGGAAACAAAAAAATACGTG
>DAIOVR010000021.1:0-23129 GCA_036758905.1 Beijerinckiaceae bacterium
TATGTGTGGGCGTGCAAAAACTATGATGGCGACGTGCAGTCTGACATTGTCGCACAGGGCTTTGGCTCGCTCGGCCTTATGACCTCGGTCCTCATGACACCTGATGGTCAAACGGTTGAGGCAGAAGCGGCCCACGGAACCGTTACGCGCCACTATCGCGAACACCAGAAGGGCAAGGAAACCTCGACCAATTCGATCGCCTCGATCTTCGCTTGGACTCAAGGTCTCGCACATCGCGCGAAACTTGATGACAATCAAGAATTGGCGCGCTTTGCGACAACGCTCGAACGCGTATGCGTTGAGACAGTTGAATCGGGTTTCATGACAAAGGATCTCGCCCTTCTCGTCGGCGCCGATCAAAAATGGCTCTCGACGACAGGCTTCCTAGACAAAATCGACGAGAATTTAAAAAAGGCGATGGCCTGATCCTATCGCAATAAAATCAATAAAGCTCGGCAGCGATGCCGAGCTTTTTTATGTCTGAAAGCCAGCGTTAGGCCTTACCGCCAATTTCTTGTTCGCTTGCGGAATCGTCCGCCATAGAGGCAATACCTTGGCGTGAAGCCTCCTCAACGCGTCGTCCCAACTCTGGCCGCTCGGCCATCAGAACACGAAGATCGGTAGCGTCCAACATCAACAAATCGGTTCGCACCAAAGCACGAGCCGTTGTTGTACGCCGCGTTGGCTTAACGACCGCCAATTCACCAAAAAAGTCACCCTCGCCAATTACAACCGGAGCATGTTTGGGGCGATCAAGCTCGATTTGGCCTGAGGCGATAAAATACATCGAATGCCCCAACTCGCCCCGTCGAACAATGATCTCACCAGGTACCGCCGTATGGGACCTTAAAAAACGCATGACTTGAGCAACATCATCCGCATCGAGATCACGAAAGAGCGGAACCCGTGAGACAATACCCCATGTCACGACAAAATCACGGCGATGGATGACCTCGGCAAATGAAGTTGCGATAATACCAACCGGCAAAGCCAGCATTCCAAGTCCCAAGATTGAAATCAATCCGGCAACCATTTTACCAAGCGGCGTTATCGGCACCACGTCGCCATAGCCGACCGTCGTCAAGGTCACGACCGCCCACCACATTGCATCGGGAATGGTGCCGAACTTTGTCGGCTGTGCATCATGCTCAATCAGATGCATCAGCGAGGCCGAGACGAGGATGAGCGCCGCCAAAATGACGATACACGCCATGAGCGCCCGCCGCTCATTCACAATCGCCTCATAAAGCGAACGGATGCCAGGGGAATATCGCGCCAATTTTAAAAAGCGAAAAATACGAAACACGATCAGCGCCCGCAAATCCGCGGGCGTCACTAGAGCGAGGTAAAATGGTAGGATGGTAAGCAGATCGATCAGCGCAGGAAGGCTGAAGAGATGCCTAAACATTACCCGTGCAAGCGGTAGGCGCCGATAGGGTGGATGGATCGGCACAATCCAAAGCCGCAAGATATATTCAATCGAAAAAGCAGCTACGGTAACAAGTTCGATTGTTAGAAAAACGCCGCCATAATTTTGGGCATAAGCCGGCACAGATTCAAAGACGACCGAGCCGACACTGCCAATCGTCAACGCGACCAATGCCGCATGAACATAACGCGACACCCGATCATCGGGCATCGCTTGTTCGAGAATTTCATAAATGCGTCTACGAACGCGCGCAATGCGTTGAAAAAACATCGCCTGCGCGCGGCTTATCACCCAGCACTCCGTAACACCGAGGCAATCGCCTCAATTGCCTCAGACGCTTTCGTCCCATCCGGTCCGCCAGCCTGAGCCATATCGGGACGACCGCCACCGCCTTTTCCACCTAATGCCTCGGCACCAACACGGACCAGATCAACAGCGCTAAAACGACCCGTCAGATCAGCGGTTACGGCAACGACCAATCCGGCCTTACCATCTTCTGCAATGTTGACGAGCGCGACAACACCCGAACCAAGTTGTACCTTTGCTTCATCAGCAAGGCCCTTGAGGTCCTTCATCTCAACGCCTTCTACCGAACGGCCCATAAATTTAATACCGTTAATATCGCTGACGTCCGAGGTCGCACCAGATCCTCCGCCACCCATCGCCAGTTTCTTGCGTGCATCCGCAAGGTCGCGTTCAAACTTCCGGCGCTCATCAATCAGCGTTGATAGACGGTCAACGGAATCCTGCGGCGTTGCTTTGAGAAGGCTTGCGAGCTCTCGCAACTTTTTGGATTCACTTGCTAGGTAACGGCGTGCCGTATCGCCTGTCATCGCTTCGAGACGGCGCGTCCCAGCCGCCACACCTGATTCCGATACAATCGTAATTAGGCCTATATCGCCCGTGCGCGAAACATGCGTTCCACCGCACAATTCAATCGAATAGGCCTTATTGGAACCTGGCTCCGACCCCATCGAAACCACGCGAACTTCTTCGCCATATTTTTCACCGAAGAGTGCCCGCGCGCCACTTTCAATCGCTTCTTCCACGCCCATCAAACGGGTTGCGACCGGATCATTTTGAAGCACAACGCGGTTTGCTATCGCTTCAATCTGTTCCAATTCGTCATCCGCAATCGGCTTGGTATGCGAGAAGTCAAACCGCAAACGCTCAGAAGATACGAGAGATCCCTTTTGCGCCACATGGTCACCCAAAACCTGACGCAGCGCCTCATGTAGCAGATGGGTAGCCGAATGGTTCGAACGGATAGAGCGACGGCGGCTGTGATCAACCATTAATTCAAGCGCCGCACCAACGCTCACTTCCCCTTCATCGACCGTCACAAGATGGGTGAATAAATCACCGAGTTTCTTTTGTGTATCGGTAACCCGCAGCTTTACGCCGGCGCCAATCATGGCACCCGTATCTCCAACTTGACCACCGCTCTCGCCATAAAAAGGCGTCTGATTCAAAACCACGACGCCCGTTTTGCCAGCCGTAATTTTATCAACGATCTTACCATCGGAGACGAGCGCCTTTACAACGCCTTCGGCAAGCTCCGTATCATAGCCTAGAAACTCGGTTGCACCGACTTTTTCCTTAACGCCAAACCAAACCGTGTCCGTCGCTGCTTCCCCAGAACCCGACCAAGCCGCGCGCGCCTTTTCGCGTTGTTGCTCCATCGCCTTATTAAACGCGTCCGTATCAACCGTGATGCCGCGCGGACGCAAGGCATCCTGTGTCAAATCAAGCGGGAAGCCATAGGTATCGTAAAGCGTAAAGGCGACATCCCCAGAAAGGCTCGCCCCTGATGAAAATGTCTTTGTTTCCTCATCTAACATTGTGAGGCCACGCTCTAACGTTTTGCGGAAACGCGTTTCTTCCAATCGCAGCGTTTCTTCAATCAACGGCTCCGCGCGTCCTAATTCGGGATAGGCCTGACCCATTTCGCGAATAAGCGACGGCACCAAACGGAACATCGATGGCTCACGCGCACCCAGCAATTGCAAATGCCGCATCGCACGTCGCATGATCCGCCGCAGCACATAGCCGCGGCCTTCGTTCGAGGGTAATACGCCGTCGGCAATGAGGAAGGAAACCGCGCGCAAATGATCGGCCACAACCCGATGGCTCGCTTGCCCAGAAGGATCAACGCCTGTCACTTCGGCAACTGCCTTAATCAAGGCGCGCATCGTGTCGGTTTGATAATTGTCATGCGTGCCTTGCAACAAGGCCGATATGCGCTCAAGCCCCATGCCCGTATCAATCGATGGCTTTGGCAGCGCAATCCGCTCCGAAGGCGATACCTGTTCGAACTGCATGAATACCAAGTTCCAAATCTCGATAAAACGATCGCCATCTTGATCGGCGGAACCTGGAGGTCCTCCCGGAATCTTGTCGCCGTGATCAAAGAAAATCTCTGAGCATGGGCCGCAAGGACCTGTATCGCCCATCGCCCAGAAATTATCGGAGGTTGGAATACGAATGATTTTCGAATCGGGAAGACCAGCGATCTTCTTCCACAACCCATGCGCTTCGTCGTCTTCGTGGTAGACCGTGACCATCAGGCGCGATTTATCGATGGCGTAATCCTTGGTGATCAAATTCCAAGCAAGCTCAATCGCACGCTCTTTAAAGTAATCGCCAAAGGAGAAATTCCCGAGCATTTCAAAAAAAGTATGGTGACGTGCGGTATAGCCAACATTGTCCAAATCATTATGCTTGCCACCGGCACGGACGCATTTTTGGGAGGTCGCGGCACGGGAATAAGGACGCTTTTCAACGCCGGTAAAGACGTTTTTAAACTGTACCATCCCGGCATTAGTGAACATCAAAGTCGGGTCATTGCGGGGCACAAGAGGGCTAGAAGCTACAATTTCATGACCATTTCTCGCGAAATAATCGAGAAAAGTCGACCGGATTTCATTCACACCGCTCATGGTTACCACTTCCAATCCATCAGGAACCGTATCAGGGCGCTCCCCCGATACACATAAAGGAAAGGCTTTTTAGAATTGAAACGCCGCGCTGTCGAGACAAAGGGTTAAAAACAGGCAAATGAAAAAGGCGCGTGGATAACCACGCGCCCCCTTCAAATCCAGTACACCCAATCAAACTTGAGCTTATTCTTCACCCTCATCGAGGTCATCAGCCGTTGGCGTAACGGCCTCTAAAATGCGATCCGCAAGTACGCCGGAATTTTGCCGGATCTGCGATTCGATCTTGGCTGCAACTTCCGGATTGCCCTTCAAGAATGTCTTGGCATTCTCGCGGCCCTGTCCAAGTCGCTGGCTATCATAGGAGAACCAGGCCCCCGACTTTTCAACGATCCCGGCCTTTACCCCAAGATCGACCAATTCGCCCATCTTAGAGACGCCCTCACCATACATAATGTCGAATTCGACCTGCTTGAACGGAGGAGCAACCTTGTTTTTAACAACCTTCACACGGGTTGTGTTGCCAACCACTTCCTCTTTCTCCTTGATCGAGCCAATCCGGCGAATATCAAGGCGAACCGAGGCATAAAACTTCAACGCATTACCGCCCGTAGTCGTTTCTGGTGAACCATACATCACGCCAATCTTCATGCGGATCTGGTTGATGAAGATCACCATGCAATTCGAACGTGAAATCGATGCGGTAAGCTTTCGCAAGGCTTGGCTCATCAAGCGCGCCTGCAATCCGGGCTGCACATCGCCCATTTCGCCTTCAATTTCAGCGCGGGGTACGAGAGCCGCGACCGAATCGATGACAAGAACATCAATGGCGCCCGAGCGAACCAATGTATCGCAAATTTCCAAGGCCTGCTCGCCTGTATCCGGCTGCGAAATCAGGAGGTCTTCCAAATTGACGCCCAATTTCTTGGCATAAATCGGATCAAGCGCATGTTCGGCATCAATAAAGGCGCAAACACCACCTTTTTTCTGTGCCTCAGCAACCGTATGAAGCGCAAGCGTTGTCTTACCTGATGATTCCGGACCGTAAATTTCAATAACACGACCGCGTGGCAAACCACCTACGCCCAGCGCGATATCCAGCCCCAAAGAACCGGTTGAAACCGTCTCAATCTCGACCGATTTTTCGTTCTTGCCTAACCGCATGATGGAGCCCTTACCAAAGGACCTTTCTATCTGTGAGAGCGCGGCATCAAGTGCTTTAGACTTATCCATGGATTGACCTTCAACGAGACGGAGGGAGGGTTGCGACATTTTACGGATCCTTATGACAGAGCCAAATATGAGTCTCAAAGCAGAAGCTTGAAAAATTATTGATCACGATTTGTTCTCACATGCAAGTTCTTTTTTTGTTCTCATTTAAAAAGCCAATGATTGAGATCAATAAAAGGTAATCAGCTCAGCGCCGCCTTTACCGTCTCAATCAATTGCTTGAGCGAAAAAGGCTTAGGAAGAAAGCCAAATTCCTCGCCTTCCGGCATATTTTTACTAAACGCTTCCTCGGCATAGCCCGAAACAAAGATGATTTTAGCGGAAATACCTCGCGCTCGAGCTTCCCGCAAGAATGTTGGCCCGTCCATTTCCGGCATAACGACATCCGAGACAATTAGGTCAACCTGGCGGTCATTTTCTTCGAGAACCTCCAAAGCCTCAATGCCGGAAGCTGCCTCCAAGACCTTATATCCCCGTTGCGTCAGTGCCCGCGCTCCGAAAGCCCTAACGGCATCCTCATCCTCTACAAGCAGCACAGTCCCCTGCCCCGAGAGGTCAACAATCACAGGCTTTTGAACCGAAATTTCTTCAGGTGCTGGCGCCACCTGCTCACTAGCAATAAAGCGCGGCAATAAGATCCGGAACCTCGTTCCCTGCCCGATCGTACTATCGCATAAAATATAGCCGCCCGATTGCTTAACAAAACCGTAGACCATCGAAAGCCCAAGGCCGGTGCCTTTGCCCACTTCCTTCGTCGTAAAAAAGGGTTCAAAGATTTTATCTAAAATATCGGCCTCAATTCCTTCGCCTGTATCGCTTATCTCTACCATTACATAATCAACCGGTGGAATAGACGTATCGCCTAGCAAGCGACTAGCCGCTGCCGTGACATTAGAGGTGCGGATATTTAAATTTCCGCCATTTGGCATAGCGTCTCGCGCATTAACGGCCAAATTAACAATGACTTGTTCGAATTGCGTGGGATCCGCCTTAACCGGCCACAATTCCCGGTCATGGCGTATGTCAAGCTCAACGCGCTGACCGAGCAGCCGCTTTAACAATGTCGAGAGGTCTGAGAGGACTTCTGTAAAATGAACCACAACAGGTCGAAGCGTCTGTCGGCGGGAGAAGGCTAACAGATGACGCACCAAACCCGCCGCTCGGTTAGCATTTTGCTTAATTTGCATAATGTCCTGGAACGACGGATCGGTCGGACGGTGATTGGCTAACAACAAATCCGCGTAGCCTAAAATACCCTGTAAAACATTGTTAAAATCGTGGGCAACACCGCCAGCCAATTCACCAACTGCTTGCATTTTCTGCGCTTGCGCAAATTGCGCCTCTAGCGCACGTTGATCCGTCGTATCCAGCACATAAACGATAGCCTCATCGCGTTGCTGTCCGCCAACGTTGAAATTAATCACATAGATACGGGCAGAACGATTGTGTAAGGCAAGCTGTAGATCAAGCGGCGGCAGATCACCTCTACCTTCTAAAGCAAGGTGGAGCCTAGATCGAAGGGCATTATGCTCGCTATCGGGAATGATAGACCAAAGAGAATGTTTTACGTCATCCATCTCCGCCGACGGCTCCTTCGGCAAGAGCCGAGCGAACGACGGATTCATTCGCAAAATAAGCCCTTCAGAACTAACCGTAGCAATGCCAAAGGGTGAATTATTAAAAAAGCGGGTAAACCGAACTTCCGCAATTCGTTGCGCCTCATCGACCGAAGTACCTATCGATCGATTAAGAACCAAGGTCCGGCTTGCGCCTGGATCGCCCACGGAATCAAAAATCACCTGATGAATTAAACGAACCGGAAGAAGCCTATCGGAGACGGTCTTAAGATCGAGATCAATTGTATTCGTTTGCGTTTCACCTGGGCGTCCCTGCTTAGGCGCTATTAATACATCACCGTTGGTGGGTACGAGATCTGCCCATTTCAGCTTTGATGAAGCAAAGTCAGCTAGATCGTGGCCAAGCCACTGCGCCAGCGTAGCATTCAGATAGACAACATCACCATCAGGATTGAGTGACAAGAAACCGGCTGGTGCATGATCGAGATAATCAATGGCATATTGCAATTCTTGAAAGACATTTTCCTGTCTTTCCCGTTCACGCGTTATATCGCTCACACTCCACAAAACCAACTTTCGCCGTGATGTCGAGGGCATCGGTGCTGTAAGAACGCGATACCATGTGGGGCCCGATGAGGTTAATCCGTTGATTAAACGGATTTCTTCGTGACCTTCTTGTCCGGCATTCGCCAAGGTTGATAAACGGTAAATAGGTTGGGCAGCCTCTGTCGCCGAATCAAATACCTTATCAATACTCGGAACTAGGCTGGGCGGTGCTGTCCGTTCGCTCTCAAGACCGATCAGCTTCCGATAGGCCTTATTGGCATAAAGAACCCGTTTAGAGGCCTGTTCAACAACCAAAAATCCTTCATTCGTTGTTTCCGCGATCCGTGCGGTAATAACTTTTGCTGTTTCACTTTCACGCCGCTTCGCAAACCAAGCAACGACGGCTAAAACACATAATAGAAGCCCCGAAGCGCCAGCTAGGCCAAATGGATTAGCCTCGGACGGCAACCTCATAAAACCTAAGATGAGGAGCGCAAACCCTAGCAACATCAGTCCAATGGCAAAGAAACCTAATAGACGTAAAGCCAAATTGGCCGGTGAAATGCCAACTCCCACCGCGTCAAAGCGCTTACTCATGGCTAAAAACTCTATTTTCCATACACAACACGCCGACGACGCATGCGCAACCGCATTACATAACCGATGATTTCAGCCACCGGCTTATACAAATCAAGTGGAATTTCATCATCCACCTCAACGAGCCTGTAAAGAGAACGTGCCAGCGGCCGATCTTCGATAATGGGGATATCATATTCATCCGCCAATTGACGGATACGAAGGGCTAAAACATCAACACCCTTTGCAACGCAAATAGGTGCCCGCATACCTTCTTCAAATTGCAGTGCCACAGCAAAATGGGTAGGATTAGTTACAATCACGGTCGCCTTTGGTATCCGCCCCATCATCGCACTGCGCGATAGTTTACGCCGAATTTGACGCAACTTGTTTTTTACTTCTGGGCTACCTTCCTGCTGCTTATATTCATCTTTTAAATCTTGACGGGACATTTTCAGGCGCTTCTGCCAATTCATCCATTGGAAAAAATAATCCCCGCCCGCAACCAAAGCGTAAATCGAAACAACCGCAATAAAAATACGCAATATGGATTTCTGGGCAAAATCAAACAATGCTAAAGCATCCATATCGGGCAATTCAGTAATATGATTACGCTCCCCCCAAAGTGAAACGGAGATGACTGTTCCAACAATCACGAATTTGGCCAAACTTTTCACAAATTGGACAAGTGCGCCCGATCCTAAAACACGTTTTATGCCCTCAAACGGTGAGACCCGTGCCAATTTAGGCATCGCATGATCAAGAGAGGGGATCGGAAAATGTTGCATCAAAGGCCCAGCCAACGCCGCTAAACTCGCAACACCAAAGGGAATTAAGAGATACTGACGAAAAGAAATGAATACCTCGTCCAAAACATGAGTCATATTGTCCCGGCTAGCCGTAAACGATGCCGATTGGGTAAAAAAAATTGATAAGGAAAACCCGCTTGAAAGAGCTGAACTATAAAACCCGACAATCAATGCTAAGCCAGACAAGATAAACCAGGAGTTGATCTCGATGCTTCGGGGAACGTCTCCTTCCGAGCGCGCATCATCAAGCCTCTTTTGACTAGGTGCTTCGGTCTTATCTTCGTCATCTGTTTCCGACATCGGCACTAGACTCCACCGAACTGCGTGAGACTAGATAGAATATCTCCTGTTAAGCGTTCAATTAGGCTTCCAATCAAAACAAATAAGATGGAAAAGCCCGCAAGTACCGATAGCGGTAAGGCTAGATAGGTTACCTGAATTTGCGGCATTAGTTTAGCAATCATGCCTAAGCCTGAATTAAATAATAATCCAAACATAAAGAAAGGCGCCGCAATCTTGATCGCAAGTAAAAATCCTCGGCCAGTCGATTCAACCGCCAAACGGGATAAATCACCTATATCAAACGTTATGCCCGGCGGCAGGACATCATAGCTTCCAGCAATGGACGAGATTACCGCCTGATATGAATCCGTTAAAAAAATAAATGTTACCACCAGAAGTGACATAAAAAGCCCTAACGCATTTGATTGGGCCTCATAGGTAGGATTTAGAATTTCACCTAGAGAAAGTCCAAGCGATTGAGATATAAATTGGCTTGTCATTTCTGCGGCCAAAACAATCATTCTAATGATCAAGCCAATTGCAAGACCAATTAAGATTTCAAGAAACAAAACTCCAAAAACCGATTGACCATCCTTTAATGCCCGCACAAGGTAGGGCTTAAGAGGCAATAATAGAAGCAAAGACACAAACAAGGCAAAAACTAGACGGATTCTGACTTGTATAAAGCGCTCCCCGATCGCTGGTAAAAGCATCGCCATGCTACCCGTCCGCGCAAAAACGAGAAGAAAGGCAATTGCAAAATCAATCGGCAAAGATAGCTTCATTGTCAGGCAACCGTTATCTTACGTAGCGTTCACTTTAACCGCCAAAAGCAATTCGCGAAGCCAAGCGAGCCATATATCCTGATAGCGCATCGCCGATAAATGGCAGTAGAAAAAACAGACTCAATCCGGCAATGACCATTTTCGGAACAAAGGTCAGCGTCTGTTCCTGAATTTGGGTTACGGCTTGTAAAAAAGAGATGACAACGCCAACGACGAGAATAACCACCATCAAGGGGCCAGCCGCGCGCGCATACGTCATTAAGCCATCTCGCGCTACATCAATAAGTTCTGGCCCGGTCATAAGCAGAATCCTTATACCGTCATTCGCATGATGTCGTCATATGCAGCAATGACCTTATCTCTAACCGCCACCAAGGTTTCGACTGCCGTTTCCGTTTCGGCAACAGCGGTGACAGCGCTGACATAATCGACATGGCCTGATATCGCATTCGACATCTGTTGGTCCGCGTGTTTGGCCTGCCCCTCAAACGCCGCTATGCTTTGCGTAACGAGATCCGAAAATCCTCCAGAAGAAGGAGCCGTTATCGAACCTGCCTCGACTAATTTTTGAGCGGCAGCGTAAGAATTGGCGGCAAGTACCGGAATAGCCATTCATCCCCTCCTGATCAGGCTCTTAAAATATCGATTGTGCGCGACAAAATTCGTCGCGTTGCTGAAATGACATTCAGATTGGCTTCGTAACTGCGTTGAGCATCGCGCATATCCAATTGTTCAACCAAAGGATCAATATTCGGGATTTTGACAACGCCATTAGCATCTGCGGCTGGATTGCTCGGATCTATGCGGGTCCCAAAAGCACTATTGTCTCTTTTTACACCAGCAAAAACAACAGAAGGCTGCTGGCTTTTTGGGTCAGCTAATACACGAAATACTGGAACCTTACGACGATAAGGATTGCCGCCCGGCGTCGACGCGGTTGAATCAGCATTCGCAATATTTTCTGAAATAACTTCCATTCGCTTCGCTTGGACTTTTAGCCCGCTCGTTGCGATCGACAAAATACCGCCAAAATCCATAGCCTTACTTTCTGCCAATTGCTGTTTTAATCAGCCCTAAACTCTTCGTGTAGAGCTGTGTCGCCATCTGATAGTCCAATTGGATATCAGCAAGCTTGGTCATTTCGTCCTCTAATGAGACAGCATTGCCTGACGGCTTAGTTTCAAATGGTAGTGGATGCGACGTGGAACCCGCCATTTCTGTATTGGAAATCTCAAAATGTCCGCTCGATGTTGCCATCAAGGTAAGAGGCGATTTAGGGCTGGCAAAAGAAAATGGCTGCAAATCTAGCGGGCGAAATCCGGGTGAATTAGCATTGGCGATATTCGATGAGACGAGCGATTGCCGCGTTTGTAGCCATTGCATTCTTGCCTTTAGACCATCCATAAGCGATAAAGACATCAGGTAATCTCCAACTTTATTGGAGAACATTGGGTTATTATGGTTAAAATTTAATTAAGAATTCTTAACCGGAGCAGAGCGCTTGCAGTCAATTTTTGGCCTTCAACTCTCACAACCGCTTGTTTATATCGCTTCCGTTGCGATTATATTGCTGCTTTTAGCCGTTTTTGCATGGGTTTTACGTAAAATCTCGGGCAATAATTCCCAATCAGAGGGAAGCGTTCGGGGCCGCCAGCCGCGCCTCGGTATTGTCGACACGTTCCAACTCGACCGTCAGAGACAACTGGTAATCGTCCGGCGCGATTCGGTCGAACACCTCCTTCTATTAGGCGGAACAAATGACATCGTTGTTGAAAGCAGCATAGTTCGCTCGATGGCCGCGCAAACGCAAAACCGTGAAACGGGCACAGTTTCGCGCGTGGCCGCCCCTCAACAAGCGGCGGCAGTGATCAAATCCACAGGAACAAACAACCCAATTGCGACAACCGAACTCTCTTTTGCGCCAGATCCAATATTCCAATCCACTCCCTCAGTGCCATCCGAGATCACGCCAGCGTTCGTAGCATCGAAGACTTCAGAATTGGCCGAAATTGCCAATCGCTTTCAGACAGCGGGAGCGAAGCCGATGGTCGCCGAACGCGAAGTTTTGATGCCGCCCGCGTCGACAATTCCGTTTACAGCGCGCTCCGCCTCGCCAATAACCACGGAAGAACCTGGTCTGAAGGCTCCATCGGAACTGGAAAATGAATCGATAATTCCCGCAATGGAGCGCGCCTTACCGCCGACGGAAACGGTAGACAAAACACGCGAACCAACAGACCAACCCATTCCATCGAGAGATATTGGCTCGTTGAATGATACACTGCGTCAGCTATTAGGCCGGACACGCGAAAACTAGATCTTAATATTCTAGTTAGTCACTAACCTTCCCCTAGGTAATATAACGTGATTTTTGCCGCTTTTAGCGCTAGAATTACCTTATGCATCGAATCAGTAGCAAATATATTTTGGCATTAACAACCATGGCATTTGGCTTTTCGGCCAGCGTTGTTTATGCCCAAACAATCAGTTTAGACCTTGGCCCCACAGGAGGGGCAACAGAACGCGCTCTTCAACTGATTGCACTCGTTACCATTCTTTCGCTCGCCCCCGCGATCCTCATTATGGTAACCTCGTTCACGCGCATTATTGTCGTTTTATCCCTTTTGCGTTCAGCAATCGGCACAGCCTCGGCCCCGCCCAATACGGTCATCGTGAGTCTAGCGCTTTTCCTAACGGCGTTTATCATGACGCCTACGGGCAAAGATATTTATGCAAAGGCCATCTCGCCTCTGTTAAATGGTTCTATTACGGCCGATATCGCTTTTGAGCGCGGCTCCGATCCCATCCGAAACTTCATGCTTCAACATGTTCGGGAAAAAGATCTCACGCTGTTTCTCGATATTGCAAAACAGCCCCTACCCGCATCACCCGAAGCGACCCCCTTAACAAGCCTCGTACCCGCATTCATGATATCGGAATTAAGACGCGCCTTTGAAATTGGCTTCTTATTGTTTATGCCCTTCCTCGTCATCGATTTGGTTGTTGCCTCGATCTTAATGTCGGTTGGCATGATGATGTTGCCACCAACTACCGTATCTCTGCCTTTTAAATTAATCTTCTTCGTACTCGTGGATGGTTGGAGCATGATCGCAGGATCGCTTGTTAAAAGCTTTTCACCTTAAATTCATTAACCTGCAGGCTTAGTGGCAAGATTTGGATTGGTCTGCGATTGGTCCTCATTGGTCTCTAAACCATAATGGGTACGATAGGACTTCAAAAAAGAATCAAGAAATCCAGTCCCAACTTTTTCGTCCCCCAAAGCCATCGCTATCGGGCCTTGCATCGTGGCAGGAGCCGTTAACAATCTAAAAACGCCAGCATCAGGTGATGTAGCAACCAATTCACGATATCGATGACCGAAGCGGTCAATCGACATAGTATCACTTGATAAAACATAAGCGGCAGATGCCCTCAGAGCTATTTTCAATTCAGTGGGCGTGAGAGGATTGCCCTTCCGCCAAGCGTCGCCCAATGCCAGCTCATATTGAACGCCAGCATTATTCCAATTTTTTGCTTTCCAAAAAATATCCCCTTTAAGAATAAAGGCTTCGCGTATTTCTAATCCTTCCAGCAATTCAGACGCGACTTGATTTTCCCCCAAGTCGCTACGAGCCTGCGCTTCCATCAAACGACGGGCAAGTTTTAACTCGTCAGGCAATCCGGCATACCGTGTATCAGCAATCGCCCTTACCGCTTCAATAGGCTTGCGCTCTAAAAGATATAAGCCTGCAAGCCGAACTGCAGCCGCAGCACGCGGAATGCCGTCCAACCGGTAATCAATTTGATACCGCAAGAGTTCGGTAGCCTGCGACATCAAATCGAGATCAACCAATCGCTCAATATATTTTCGAATTAATTCATCACCCCTATGCCCAACGGGCATAAATTCCCTAAATTCCATAAACAAAGCGACAGCATCTAAATTTGAAAGGCCTTCCGATTGATCTCCGCTGATCAATCCATCAAATTTCAATGTCACCTCTTCTAACAAGGGTCTAATACCATCTGTGTCGGCATAAAGCCGATTTAACCGTTGAACAGCAGAAAATGCATTTTGCCATTTCTTCGCGTCCAGTGCGACACGCGCCGCAGAGGCAAGGATTTTGGCCTCCAAAAAATCGCCCCGCCAAAAATGGGCTAAATTCTCGTAAGCGGTGAGCGCTTGATTAGGATCTATCTTTCCAAACCGCAAATCTAGTGCCGTTCGCGACGCAATGGCTCTAACCTCTAATGAACGATCATCCGATGCTGCAAGCCGCTCATATAGTCCGCGTGCATTTTCTACATCACCCGATGCGTCTAATATTCGCGCTTTAAAATAATCAATGTATCCCGATCGAGGAGATTTTCGCTGGCGCTCAAGCGCATTAAGCCGATCGCTGGCCAATGCCCAATCACCCGCTTCAATTGCCGCTTCGGTCAAGGCTTGATTAAGTGCGAATTGGATCTCAATCGGATAATCGTCTAAAATTCTACCAGATCGTCGATAGGCATCAAGTGCTTCGGCAAAACGACCCTGATGCGCAGCGATGAATCCGCGCCATAAAACCGCCTCTTCCTGTTCTAAAAGTCTGATATCGTTTAAAGTGTCTGATGCAACCCGCCAATCAAACCCTAAGGCTTGATATATTCCCAACTCAATGCGGTCACGTGGTGCGTCAATCTTTTCAGCTGATCCATCAAATGCGCTTCTAAAGGCAGCGGTTGCTTCGCGATATAGTCCATTCGCTGCCAAGGATCGCGCATAATCCCGCCACAAGGGCTGTTGCTTTTGTCCAATCGCTTGCCCGATTTTTTCTACATAGTCGACTTTTCGTTGAAACACATCCTCCACCTTATCACGTTCCCAACGGCCGCGATTGATTACACTTCGACGAATGCCAATTTGACGCTCAACATCCGACGCATCACCAACAGCCATGCCATCAGGACGGCTAATGGTTATGAGTTCGCCAGTGGAATGCATTTCAATATCATCGGCAATCGGGACCACAACGATGCCCTGAGACGTCGGCAATAGTGTGAATTCGGGAAACTGCAATGGCTGCTGATATCCCGCACCTTGTAGTAAAGTTGGAACAACCATCATCCGATCGCCAATTGCAGGATCATGAATTTCGACAATATGGGCGGTCCCGCCCAAATGGATGCCCAATTGCATTGTGCCGGATGAGCTAGGCATTGGTGCCATAGATGGTAAGAGCGCGTAAGGCTTTGGTTCTTTAAAAAATGAGATTAAATATCCTGAATCGGTCTTTCGAACATCAGGTAATGCCGCTTCAGCTATTTCAAGGCTTAAAATAAAAGCAGATGCTTCGCGCGTTGTGCGAAAATCCTTAAATCGCTTATTTTCCGTTCTAAAGTCGCGTTGAATTTCAGGATCAATTTTAGTGTCCAACACCAACCAATATCGACCAGACCTTATAAAGGATGCCATCGGTAATGGCTCTTCCGACTTTAATATAAGCTGAAGCGTCCCCTCATCGTCGCCCAATGAAATTTTTAAACGCGATGGATCAGATGGTTTATCGGTCTGCCTTTCGTTCGCCGTATCACGGTTTTGCGCCGGAATTGGCTCAGCCAAAGTGGCGCCAGTTATAATCATCGGCGCCTCTAGCGGCTCCTCTAATGAGCCTAACCCCTTTAACGTTACATCAACGACAATTCCATTATCTTCAAACCGACCATCGATTTTTACGCCATCAACCGCTTTAAGGCTGATAATAAAATTACCGTCCCGTTCAGCTGTCTCAATTAATTCAAAACCACGCGGCAATTCCGAGCGCACGCGTGGAAGATCAAGTTGCCATTCGCCAGAATAGGCTAATTCTAAGATTTGTCCCTTTTTTATAATTTTAGTGTCGTCGCGTCCTCCCCCTCGGAAAATTAGACGCGACAATTTAGGCGATGACGCAGCATCAACGCTTAACACTCGTTTAGTCGTAGCACCAAGGACTTGAGCATTGGCCTCTGCATTGCGTACTTTCCTCGAGAGCGCCTGTACCACTTCTATTGGCAGTCCAGGGGGAGCACCTTTCCAGCTATTCGGGAGAAGATCGAGGTAAAGTTCATTTCCTGCCTCTATTAAATTAGGCTTGAGTGATTTGGCCAAAGCAAACCGAACTGCTCGCTTGTCAGGATCAAGCCTCGCTCCCGAAATATAATTTGGTATTTCAAATCCAAGACGACTTGGGTCCAAGTCGATTGGACGATCAAAATTTAAAATTAACACACCGTTAATCTGATTGGTTTCGATAACCGGTAATCGCTCAAACGAAAAAATAATACGCCCAAATCCCGACATTTCGCTGCCATGGATAGACGATGCAAAAGCAAGACTGGTAACCCCTATCCAAACGAAAAAAAACAAGGCGCACGAAAGTGCAGCCGTCGCGGTTCTATACGCGATTTTAACATGAATATTTTGATTTCGATAAGATTTTAACATTCCATTGCCACAACCGCGAATATTACGCTACGGAATATGACAAGTATTTATTAATGAATGGCTATCGGATTTTTGTCACTGGCGCATCCGCTAATTCCGGCAATTCCGTCTTATCATTTTGACCAGCTGTTTGTGCTAAAGTCGCGGCTGCAAGCCCTATCGTAAGTTTTCCTGCAACAACCGGATCAAGTTGAGCCAAGATTTCCGATAGTTTTTTAGGATTCATTCCGCTTGCAATAGGCAAAACAGATTTCAAGTCCAGCTTTTCAATGATACGCGCCGCCTCTTTGGGCTTCATCGTTTCATACATTACAATCAAAGGCTTTATCGTCGCACTATCAGTGTCTTTACGAGCAATATCTGCCTTGATTGTCTCATCCAAAGCTTTTAACTCCGACATTCTGCCCGCAATTTGCTTCTCTGCGGCAGCCAATAGTGCTTCGCGCTCGCCAATTTCCTTATCTCGCCGATCTAATTCGATACGACGGGCTGACAAGCGTTCAAGAATAATTTTCTCCGACGATTCAACATTCCCGGAATCCGACACAACCTCTTTATTTGTTGAAACCTTTTCGTCGGACTTCTTATTTCCTGCTGCTTCTGCAGCCGCTGGCACATCCGATGCACCAGTAATGATATCAGGGATCATGGGCGCTTTATCTCGATAAGCGCTAATCGAACGCGCAATACCATTGGCTAATTCATCAGAGGCTACCGCCATTCCAATCCCTTGATCAGATGGCGATAGGAAAGACACCCATTCGCCCAAATCGAGCATGAGAAGCCCGAGCAATCCAACAGAAGTCAGTTTGAGAAGGCGAATGCCGGCATTTGACATTGTAAATTCCTACTGATTCCGCAGAGCCGCAATTCGAGCGGCTAATGTTGCGATTGAATTTTCGGTATCGCCAAACCGCCGTGCCACAATCTCTCCCTCGATCCGGCTGTCCGATTTAAATTTTTCTGTTTGCGCTCCTTTTGGAGCGGCAGCATTGAGGTTCGAAAATTCGGTCAATAATTGACGCAGCGACGAAACCGTACCTTGAGCAACCCGTGTCGATTCTGACACGTCACTCATTAAAGTGCGAAAAGATTGCTCTTGTTTCCTAAAGGCACGGATCCTCCGTTCAAGGACTATGCAATAGATTAAAGTTAGCGCAATCAAACTATCCGTCAAAACCGTTAATGCAGCTGAAAATGACATGTTTACCTCACTTTTCTTCTTTTGATGTTAACGGACCAACGACACGCAAGGCGATCTGACCTCTGGATCGCCCCATTAATCCAAGGCAAAGGGAACGATCACCACTTTTCAACCAAATGGGTGTTTGCGGATTAATATTAAGCGGAATGACGTCACCTACTGAAAAACCAAGCACCGATCGAACAGGCAGTTTAAAATTTGCCAAAACCGCCTCAATGCCGATGGATGAGGATGCGGTGGATCGAACCAGATGCCTACGCCAGCTTGCATCATCAATTGTATAACGCTCAATTTCATCCGCTCGGATGAGTGATTCATAGGGGCCGAACATGCTGAGTGGCAGTAAGAGATCAATTTTTCCACCCCTACGCCCAAAGAGAATTTGCATCTGCAATCGGACGGCATTCTCCGTCGATTTTTCTAGCGACAAAAGATATGGGTTGGTTTCAATTTTATCGATTGAGAAATCGGCTTTCATCACCTCACCTGTGGCATCCTCAAATCCACGCGCAACAAATTCAGCGAATTTCCGGAAGAGCTTCAATTCAATGGATGAATAAGGGCGCAAAGCCCGTTGCAAGCTGTCGTTCGCTTCGGCTCCCCCTAACATTAAATCGAAAAAGGCGGCAGCGACGCACTGATCGGCCACAATTAGGCCTGCTCCGCCCAAACTTCGTGATGACATTGTTGCGATCAGAGAAGGAAGTGGTAATCGCGCCATGCCATTTGATAGGCGAATAAGCGATAGATCTAATAAACTAACATCGATCAAACCCGAAACGCCTTGCCGAATAGAACGACCAAGTGTTTCCACAAATGTATCTGCAATAAGCCGCATGGTTGGCGAAAGACCACTTGCAAGCGTTGCCGCTTCCGCAACCGCCGCTTTGCCTGAGCCCTCGGCGCGATCAACCGAAAGCCCCATCAAACGGTCAATTTCCTCATCCCCCAAAATAGGATCCTGATGGCCAGAATCTCCCGGCTCATCCATCTTATTTAACATGATGGCCCAGGGATCATTGGCTGCGACGGTATCCCTATTCAAATTATTAATTTCACTCATTGGATCAGCATTTCTTTGATAAGGACCGCATCGATCTTTTTAGGCTGAACAGCTAAATTTACCCGATGCAATAGTTCTTCCTTCAGGCGGAGAATGGCGGCCGACCCTTGCAAATCGACCGGACGCATTTCTCGAAGATAGACTTGAAAAATATCTTCAATACGCGGCTGTAGGGCCTGAATAGACGGTAACTCTTTAGCATCGGCAATTTCGAGCGCCACATGCAACTTCATCATGCGAGCCCCACCAATTGTAGGCTGGGCCATGTCTGGGCTCATGCCAATCATCATGTCCTTAATATCAAGAAATGCGGTCACCTTCTTCTCGGCTTCGGCGTGTTCTGATTTATCCTTTTTAGGAGCTAACATAAAAAAATAGCCCCCGACGCCACCGCCCACGATCGCTATCACGGCAATAATCAGGATAAGCAGCTTATTCTTACCTTTGGCCGCTTCAGGCGTATCCGCTTTTTCGTCCTCGGCCATCTGATTGGGTTCCCTAAAGAAAGCCTGTCCAAATCGATTCGATTAATTGGGTTAATGCTTGGCTTTTTAAAGTTAATGATTTCTTAAAATCGTAATTTACAAAGGAAAAATCTGCCGACTTAAAAGATATAATTGAAACAAATCACCCTTTAACGACCAACCGTAATAAAATAACCCATTGATTATATTAAATTTTATATTTTCTTAAACCTGGCACAGCGACTGCATATTCCTCTAGGGAAGATTTTGCGGCTGGGGAGCTCGTACAAACCTTCTCAAGCTCCGCCTCTTTGGTTGGGCAGGGCACATTTGTGGGAGAATGTAGATGGATAATGCTCAATTGGTTGCTCATTCAAGGTTACAGACCTTGCAACGGCAATTGGATATTTTAGCGAACAATATCGCGAATGCAGGCACAAACGGCTTCAAGTCGCGCGGGTTACAATTTAGCGAGTTTTTGCAGCCTCATGCGAAATCAGATTCGTTTAAAGGCGCAGCACGCTCTATTTCATTCGTTATTGATCGAGGCGCTACGCTCGATTTTAACGATGGCCCCATGGAGCATACTGGCAATACAACCGACATTGCTCTGCATGGGCCTACACTTCTTGCCGTTAAAACAGCAGCAGGTGAACGTTACACAAGAAACGGTTCGCTCGCGACGAATTCGAAAGGCGAGATTATTACCAGCGACGGACATGTTGTTTTAGGTGCCGGTGGAGCCATTATCGCCGATCCTGCCGATGGACCATTGGAAATTACGTCAGACGGTACAGTGGGTAATCACAGCGGGCCAATCGGAAAACTGAAAATAGTGGATGTGCCTGATCCTTCGCAATTGATAAATGAAGGCAGCAATCTTTACAGCGCTAAATCACTACTCCCTGCTTCAAAGGCACCGCTGTTAAGCGTGGGCTCAATCGAAAAATCAAATGTTCA
Organism: Beijerinckiaceae bacterium; assembly: GCA_036758905.1. Taxonomy (GTDB): domain Bacteria; phylum Pseudomonadota; class Alphaproteobacteria; order Rhizobiales; family Beijerinckiaceae; genus CAIUPE01. Next base: position 20,331 of record DAIOVR010000021.1, read on the forward strand.
ACCCATTCTAGCCATGAGCCGATTGATTGAAGTAACACGCGCCTACTCTGCCCTAACGACGTCCATGCAACGTCTCGATGATACGCAAAAAGGCGCGCTTGAGCGTCTTGCTACTGTACCAGCATAAGGAGATTAATATGCTAGCGCTTTACACTGCTGCTTCTGGAATGGCCGCGATGGAGAAAAACGTTGAGCTCATCTCCAACAACGTCGCCAATGTTCGCACAACGGGCTATAAGCTTCAGCGTCCTTTGTTTCAGGACCTCTTATACGAGACGCTTAAACGCTCCGGCTCAAGCACATCGGACGCGGGCAATTTATTGCCCGCAGGCATTGAAATTGGATCGGGCGTAAAGCTTGTATCCACTTCGCGTGCAATGTCGCAAGGCTCTATTACTGCAACCGATCGTAACCTTGATGTCGCCATTCGCGGTGAAGGCTTCTTTCGTATTCAACGCCCGGATGGCACCATTGGCTATACAAGAGACGGTTCGTTTACAACGGACGCACAAGGCCAATTGGTAACGAGCCAAGGCTTTGTGCTTGATCCCGGCATTACGGTTCCAAATAACGCCACGAGCGTATCCATCAGCGCATCGGGGCTTGTTCAGGCCCTGTTACCGTCTCAGACAACGCCGCAAGATCTTGGCAAAATTCAGCTTACTCATTTTGCAAATAAAACCGGCTTGGCTGCTATTGGCGATAATCTATTTGCACAAACAGCATCCTCGGGCGATCCGATTACGGCAGATCCCGGCACAGACGGGTTAGGCGATCTCCAGCAAGGCTATCTCGAAGAGTCGAATGTTAATGCTGTAACGGAGATCTCCTCGCTTATTACAGCGCAACGCGCCTACGAGATGAACTCACGCATTATATCGGCAGCTGATCAAATGCAGCAAACCACAACTCAAATGTTTAAGGGTTAATTGCATGTTTAAAATATCACTCACTGTGATGGGCGTTGCTGCTCTGCTCTTGTCTTCGCTCCATCCTTCTTTGGCAGATCAAGTGAACCTCCCTATTCTTCGATCCTCTATCGTTGTTTCGGGTGATACAATTTCGTTAGCCGATTTAATGGAGGGCAACAGCCTTCCCAATAATGGGGTTTATGCAGCGCCCTCACCCGGACAGACGGGCATCATTAAAGCATCACGTATTCTTGAAGCCGCCAGAAAGGCAGGAATTCCTTCAATTTTAGGGGATGTTTCGGGAAATGTTACCGTAACACGGAAAGGTCGACATATTTCACCCGAAGAAATTGAAGCTGAACTCAAAAGATCGATCCGTGAAAAGGCCGGCATTGACCAAGCTCAACTTACCTTCACGAAACCGAGCGCCACCTCAGATATTTTTGTTGAAGACGATGTTACAACAAAGCCTATCATCTCGAACCTCAAAATTGAGCCATCGAATTTAAGTTTTACCGCCACTCTTACGGTGCCAGGTAGCCGCTTTTTTTCTACTGCACCCCTTATGCTTGAAGGACAAATTGTCGATGTGATCGATGTCGCCCTATCAACCCGTGCCATTGCGAAAGGCGATATCCTCTCAGCAAATGATATTAGAATTGAGAAGCGTGAAAGAAAGGCTATTGCCTCAAACAATGTCACAAAACCAACATTGGTCATCGGACAAGCCGCGAGGGAACCGCTGTCACCCGGCATCATCTTAACGGATGATCTCGTTAGCAAACCCATCCTTGTTGAAAAGGCAATGGCGGTAAGCGTCACCTATGCCGTTGGCGGATTAAAACTCACCCTCAGAGGAAAAGCCAATGAGGCGGGCGCGCTTGGTGATATGATTTCCGTCCTTAACCCCCAATCTAAAAAAGTGATTTTTGCAACGGTTATTGGCCCGGGCTCGGTTGCCGTTTTAACACCGCCCAATGCGGATATCGCTTCGCGCCAAACCACCACCACAGTTCAATAAGGACATCATCATGACATCCTCCCTTTTAAAGCAAACGCTGGTGTTGGCGCTTTTTGCAACGAGTCTCACCGCCTGCAATACTGCCGAGCGGCTCGCATCGGTCGGGCGAGCACCCTCGCTCTCCGCCATCGATGATCCTACCACAAGCCCTGATTATAAGCCCGTTAGAATGCCGATGCCCGAACAAGTTCCGGTCACCCACGCAGCAAATTCTCTGTGGCAACAAGGATCAAGAAGCTTCTTTAAAGATCAACGCGCCAGACAGATTGGTGATATCGTAACTGTGAAAGTGAATTTCAAAGACAGCGCCGATATTGCCAATGAGACCAAGCGCGCACGCACAAATTCCGATACGATGGGTGTGCCCAATTTATTGGGTCTGGAAACGAATGCCGATAAAGCGCTGCCGGGTGTTAATCCATCCTCCCTCATCAATGCGCAATCCACATCAGCCAGCGACGGTGTAGGCTCCGTCAAACGCGCTGAAACACTGGCAACCAATGTGGCTGCGGTCGTGACCCAAATTTTGCCGAACGGCAATATGGTGATTGAAGGCAAGCAAGAAGTTCGGGTCAATTTTGAAATTAGAGAACTAATCGTTGGCGGCGTCATTCGTCCAGAAGACATAGAAAACGACAACACAATCGAGTCTATGAAAATCGCGGAAGCCCGCATCGCCTATGGCGGACGTGGCCAGATCAGCGACGTTCAGCAACCACGCTATGGCCAGCAAGTGATGGACGTTATTTTACCGTTCTAACGAATTACACCGGAGCCGTAAGCTCCCCAAGCACGATGCGGCCTGGTCGGGCGCCTCCCGTTTCTCTCACGGGGGGCGCATTTTTATTAAGTTATATCAATCGTCGC
>DAIOVR010000022.1:0-22321 GCA_036758905.1 Beijerinckiaceae bacterium
CCAGGATATGCAGACGGCCATCCTTTGCCTGATGCAAGGCGACCTTCATGATCTCCTCGGTAATACCGGCGATCTTGATGTCCATTTGCAGCGAGGTGACGCCATTTTCCGTACCTGCCACCTTGAAATCCATGTCGCCGAGGTGATCCTCGTCGCCAAGAATGTCGGAGAGAACGGCATAGCGCTCGCCTTCAAGGATAAGACCCATCGCGATGCCGGCGATTGGGCTCTTCAACGGCACGCCTGCATCCATCAAAGCGAGCGATGAACCGCAAACGGTAGCCATGGAAGACGAACCATTCGACTCGGTAATCTCGGAGACCAAGCGGATCGTGTAGGGGAACTCGTGATGCGCAGGGAGCATCGGACGAACCGCGCGCCAAGCGAGCTTGCCATGGCCGATTTCGCGACGGCCTGGCGAACCCATACGACCCGTTTCACCTACCGAGTAGGGAGGGAAGTTGTAATGCAACAAGAAGGTTTCCTTGTAGGTACCTTCGAGCGAATCGATGAACTGCTCATCGTCAGCTGTACCGAGCGTTGCAACAACCATCGCCTGCGTTTCACCGCGGGTGAAGAGCGCCGAACCATGGGCGCGCGGCAGAATGCCTGCTTCCGCAATAATTGGACGAACGGTCACAAGATCGCGACCATCAATGCGCTTTTTGGTGTCGAGAATGTTCCAGCGAACGATTTTCGCTTCGACTTCTTTGAACACTCCGCCAACCAAAGTCGGTGCGAGTGGCTCAGCAACGCTTTCGCCACAAAATGCATCCATAACCTTTGATTTAGCTGCCGATACCTTGTTCTGACGTTCCTGCTTGGCAGGTGTCGTGAACGCATCACGAAGCTCAGCTTCAACGAGCTTCAAGATTTTGCCTTCGAGTTCCGAATGATCTGGCGTTGTGAAATCGCGCGGTTCTTTCGCAGCAACTTCAGCAAGCTTGATGATCGCATCAATCACGGGCTGGAAGCCGGTATGTCCATGCATAACCGCGCCGAGCATGACTTCTTCAGAAAGCTCTTTTGCTTCCGACTCAACCATCAACACAGCATCGGTCGTACCAGCGACAACAAGGTCGAGAACCGAGTCGGCCATTTCGGCGAGTGTTGGGTTCAAGCGGAACTGGCCGTTGATATAGCCGACGCGCGCTGCACCGACAGGACCCATGAAAGGCACGCCTGAAAGGGTCAGTGCTGCAGAAGCTGCGACCATCGCTACGATATCGGGATCGTTTTCAAGGTCATGCGCGAGAACGGTAACGACGACTTGTGTCTCGTTGCGATAGCCTTCTACGAAAAGCGGGCGGATAGGACGATCAATCAAGCGGGAAACCAATGTTTCCTTCTCGGTTGGGCGACCTTCGCGCTTGAAATAACCACCGGGAATGCGGCCAGCGGCAAACGCCTTTTCCTGATAGTTCACAGTCAGTGGGAAGAAATCGATGCCAGGCTTGGCGTCTTTCGCCGAAACAACGGTGGCGAGAACAGTGGTTTCGCCATAGGTGGCGAGAACAGCAGCATCGGCCTGACGCGCAATACGGCCCGTTTCCAGGGTCAGCTTACGGCCAGCCCAGGTGAGTTCTACTTTTTGGATATCGAACATGTGTGTCTTGTCACTTCTCTGATTTGCCTCGGAAGAGACCACGAGCAAGACGGCGAGAGGCTGGCGGTACCAGCATCCGGCGATCCTGCCATGATCGTCGTAGAGAGGCAGGGTTTAAGGATGCCGGCACCCTGCCGTACACCCCGGGAATGAGAAGCAGGCGGCCGGATCGCCGTCTGCCTCTTGAAACGCAACTAAGCCCAAAAGGGTTGCTGCGAAATTAACAATCTTAGCGACGGATGCCCAAACGCTCGATGATCGAACGATAACGGGCTTCATCCTTGCCCTTGACGTAATCAAGGAGCGAACGACGCTGCGAAACCATCTTCAACAAACCACGACGCGAATGGTTATCTTTCGCATGGCTCTTGAAGTGGCCCGTCAGATTGGTGATGCGCTCGGTGAGGATCGCGATCTGTACTTCAGGCGAACCGGTATCACCGGCGACCGTTGCAAATTGCTTCACAAGCTCTTGCTTGCGTTCTGGCGTAATCGACATCGGATGTTCCTTTATTGTTAGAAAACAAAGGCTGAGGAGCCCTATCCTCCGTCACAGGGCCGGGCCGGGATGTCGTCCAGCACGGTCCACGCAAACGGAAACGGCGGAGACCAATCCCCGCGCGTTGGGGGGACATATACACGAATTTGGGGAGAAGGCGAGGAGAAAAGAAAAAGACCTTCGGCAAACGCAAATTGAGTTAATAATGATATCGACACTGCGCAATGAAAAGGTTCTCGCCCTCGACCCGATAGACCAGACGGTGCTCTTGCGTGATGCGGCGCGACCACCAGCCCGACAGCGAGCCGCGTAAAGGCTCAGGTTTTCCGCGTCCGGAAAAAGGGGTTCGAGTGCATTCTTTGATCAACTCGTTGATCCTTATTAGCAAAGCACGGTCGGTGGCCTGCCAATGAAGGTAATCGTCCCACGCCTGCTCGGCAAAGACGATCTTCAATCTACCAAAATCCGCTCTGAACCGCCGCCGGATGACAGGCTTTCAACGGCTGATAATAGACGTTCGGCATTTTTGGGGGACTTGAGGAGGTAGTTTGTCTCTTCAAACGAGGCAAAATCCTCAAGCGACAGAATAACGACAGATGCTTTGCCACCATCCCGAGTGACAATCACGGGTTCGTGATCTTCCACCACACGGTCAAGCGTGGAAGCGAGCGAACGTCTTAAACTTGAAACGGAGGCTGTTTTCATAAAGATAACGTACGTAATTGTGTACGAAATTGCAATAAAAATTGTCGCCTACAAATTAAACACTCTATTCGGCACCAGCGAGCCATGCTCGATAACGCCGATGGCAACGACAATGCCGTTTTGGGTGGCGTAGGCGGTTGCGCCTTCCTCAGGCGCGTCTGCGCCGCGCACAATGACCGACTGGCCGCGCTTGAGCCTAAGCGCGCCATCGGAGGTTACGCGCACGCTGGGCAATTCCAGAAGCCCTGTATCGACACTGCGCAAGGCTTGAAAAACGGCCTCCGGATCGGCTTCTAACGCCGCCATGGTCACGGAATTCGTCTCGGTGAAGGGGCCGACGCGGGTGCGGCGGAGCGCCGAGACATAGCCTAACGAGCCGAGCATGCGGCCCAAATCACGCGCAATCGCGCGGACATAGGTACCTTTGCCGCATTCGGCTTCAAGCTGGGCCGATTGACCATCATAAGAAACGAGACGCAGCGCGTGAATTTCAACCGTGCGCGGCTGCAATTCAACCGTTTCGCCACCGCGCGCCAAATCATAGGCCCGCTCGCCATCCACTTTGATCGCCGAGTAGCGCGGCGGCACTTGGGTGATGGCACCAATGAAATGCGGTAGAGCCCCGAGAAGTTCAGCCTCACTTGGTCGCTTGTCGCTTGTACCAACAATTCGGCCTTCGGCATCATCGGTGTCGGTTTCGGTGCCAAAACTGACCGTGAACGCATAGGCCTTTTCACCATCGACCACATAAGGGACGGTTTTGGTGGCTTCGCCAAAGGCTAGCGGCAAGAGGCCTGATGCCAGCGGATCTAACGTACCGGCATGGCCCGCTTTTTTAGCATTCAGCATACGCCGAACAACGGCAACGGCGTGGGTTGAGGTCATGCCGAAAGGCTTATCCAACACGATCCAGCCGTGCCGATCCGCGCGGTGTTTTTTTGGCGCGTTCATGCGGGATTAGTCCTCATCCGTCTCGTCGATATCGTCGCGGCTTGCAAGGTCACGCTGCACCTCGGGACGGCGCAGCAAAGCATCAATTTTGGCCGCGGCTTCGAGTGTCTCGTCGGGACGGAAGCGGACGTTAGGTGCGAATTTCAAATTCACTTTGCGCGCAATTTCGGTGCGGAAAAGACCGCTATATTTGCCCAACGCCTTAATCACAGCGGCCTCTTGCGTTTCATCATGCAAAGAGACGTAAGCGGTGGCGATTTTAAGATCGGGCGAGAGGCGCACTTCCGGGATCGTGATGATGGCGTTTTCAATCACCGGATCGATAATTTCACCCCGGCGCAAGAGTTCGGCAATAGCGTGGCGAACCAATTCGCCGACGCGCAATTGGCGTTGCGAAGGGCCGCGGGGAGCGTCTTGTTTATGTTTCATGTCTAGACCGCCATTCCGGGCTAGGACCGGATAAAGGGGTTAAAGGGGAAAGAGGGCCCGGTTGATACCGAGCCCTCAAAATCGTTACAGCGAGCGGCGGATTTCTTCGACGCGATAGCACTCGATGATGTCACCTTCGCGCATGTCTTGATAGTTCTCGAACGCCATACCGCATTCTTGGCCCGAGCCAACATCCTTGACCTCGTCCTTGAAGCGCTTGAGCGTTGAAAGCTTGCCTTCGTGGATCACGACGTTGTCGCGGATCAAGCGAACATGGGCGCCACGCTCGACGCGTCCATCTTGTACCAAGCAACCGGCGACTTTGCCGACCTTCGACACACCGAAAACCTGAAGGATGCGGGCTTCGCCGAGACGCTCTTCGCGCAGCGTTGGAGCAAGCAATCCGGACATCGCCTTTTTGATATCATCGACGAGATCGTAAATGATGTTGTAGTAGCGAATTTCGGTGCCCGAACGCTCCGCTGCGTCACGCGCTTCTTTATTCGCACGCACGTTAAAGCCAATGATTGCAGCACCCGACGCTTCTGCCAAGGTCACATCGGACTCATTGATACCACCAACACCCGAATGGATGATGCGTGCACCCACTTCATCTGTGCCGAGCTTTTCAAGCGAGTTGATAATCGCTTCAACCGAACCTTGCACGTCGCCCTTGATGAGCAACGGGAATTCCTTGCGGCCCGATGCTTTCAACTGGCTCATCATATCGGTCAGCGAGCCACGAGCAGCGCCTGCGCGTACCGCACTCCGCTCGCGCTTTTGACGCTGACGGTATTCGGTAATTTCACGCGCGCGGGCTTCTGATTCAACCACAGCCAAACGATCGCCAGCTTCTGGCGCACCATTAAAGCCGAGGACTTCAACCGGAACCGAAGGACCAGCTTCTTTGATCTGCTCGCCCAAATCCGAAATCAGCGCACGAACGCGGCCATACTCGGAGCCTGCAACCACAATATCGCCCGAACGCAAGGTGCCACGTTGAACAAGAACGGTCGCAACAGGACCCCGGCCGCGATCAAGCTTGGCTTCAATAACGGTGCCTTCGGCTTCGCGCTCCGGATTGGCTTTAAGATCAAGCAATTCGGATTGAAGTGCGATGGCTTCAAGCAGCTTGTCGAGATTGGTACGTTTGGTGGCCGAAACTTCGACTTCCAACGTCTCACCACCCATCGATTCAACTTGAACCGAATATTGCAGCAATTCTGTTTTCACGCGATCAGGCTTGGCATCCGGCTTGTCGATCTTGTTGATGGCAACAATCATCGGCACTTTGGCCGCCTTGGCGTGGTTAATGGCTTCAATCGTCTGCGGCATGACACCATCATCCGCGGCAACGACGAGAACAACAATGTCGGTTACCTTCGCACCACGGGCACGCATTTGTGTAAACGCGGCATGGCCGGGGGTATCGATAAAGGTAATCTTGGCACCGTTTGGCGCGACCACTTGATACGCACCGATATGCTGCGTAATGCCGCCGGCTTCGCCGCCTGCAACATTCGCTTTACGGATTGCATCGAGCAATGATGTCTTACCATGGTCGACGTGACCCATAATGGTAACAACGGGCGGACGCGAAACGAGATGGCTATCGGTATCGGGCGTATCGAAGAGACCTTCTTCAACATCCGATTCAGCGACGCGCTTCACCGTGTGACCGAATTCTTCGGCAACCAGCTGGGCGGTATCGGCGTCGATCACGTCTGTGATCTTCACCATCTGGCCCTGCTTCATCAGAAAGCGGATAACGTCAACCGCGCGCTCAGCCATGCGGTTAGCTAGTTCCTGAATGGCGATAGCCTCAGGAATAACGACTTCACGAGCGATCTTTTCTTTCGTCTCGGCCTGTTGATTGCCTTTGAGACGCTGAACGCGGCGCTTGAAAGCGGCGAGCGAACGGACGCGCTCTTCATCTTCGCCTCCGGTAACGCTGGTAACCGTCAAGCGACCACGGCGACGATCATCGGCGCGCGGTGCTGGTTTGGGTGGCACGGCGGCGCGGGCGGCGAGACCACCACCCGGACGACGAATAGACTTGCGCTCTTCCTCATCGGCCTCAAGCATCGCGGCGCCCGTGCGGCGCGGCGGGATAACCAGACGCTCAGGAGCCGGCGCTTTTTCAACTTCGCCTTCGCCCAGACGGCGGCGCGCTTCGCTTTCAGATTTCTTTTTAACTTCGTCATCAAAGCGACGACGATCATCTTCTTCTGCCTTGCGGGCTTCAGCTGCGTCACGTTCCACTTTTTCAATGGCTTCGCGCTCGCTGCGCGCTTTCGCATCGATTTCAGCCTGTTTGCGCTCAATCTCTTCGCGCTTACGCGCTTCGATGAGGGCCAGTGAACGCGCATCGCGCTCGTCTTCGGTCAAGGTGCGAAGAACAACGCCGGAAGGCGCGGTTGACTTGGATGCAGGCGCCGAACGCGAGGGCGTTGGCTTGGCAGGGGCAGCCGGAGCGGGTGCTGCTGCTGCGGCAACAGGGGCCTGAACAACGGGCTTTGGCGCCACAGGAGCGGCTTCTGCCGGAACTGGTGTTTCACCAGGTCCAACAATACGGCGCTTCACCTTTTCAACGACAACCGCCTTTGTACGGCCATGCGAAAAACTTTGACGCACCACGCCCTGTTCGACCGGACGCTTAAGGCTAAGCGTTTTGGTCTGTGACATATGAAGCGTCTTGTCGCCCGATGAGTTCTTGTCGTTCATTCAGTCCATATCCTGCGGTAATACCGCTTCAGTTCGGTTGGTTAACCTGCTCGTCCGAGCCTTGAACGGAATTTTCATCCGTCCGGTAGGCCTTTATAAATTCCAATTTCTGAAGACAGGCCAATGATGCTGACCCGTTCAGAAGCGCTGCATGTATCACATGTGACCGCCCTAATGCCAAACCCAAATCATCGGATGACATCGCGGCGATAACTTTTATTTCCCTCGAACCCGCTTCTTGGGCCCGACGAACCAGTTGGGCGACCTTCCTTATGCCGTCGGAAGCCGCGTCGGAAGCATGGATAATGGCTAAAACGCCGCCATGCCCCAAGGCTTCTTCAACTTTCCCGAACCCTGCAACAACCTGGCCTGCTTTGTTGGCCAGGCTAAAAGCCTCCCGCGCAGATCGTTCAAGAAGCCCGTCAACCATATCGGCGAGATCGATTGGCGTTTTGACTTCGGTTTTGAACGCTCTTGCAAAAGCTTTCTTTTTAATTGCCGTTTCGATAACCGCTCGGTTTGGGGTCAACCAGACACCCCGGCCAGGCAGTTTACGTTTTAGGTCCGGTACCACCATCCCATCCGGCGAACGGACAAAACGGAGCATGGTTTCAGGCGATGCCCGCTTACGGGTAACGATGCAGGTCCGTTCCGAACCCGTTTCATCATCCTCGGCTATAGAGGGCATCGCTTTCTCGATCCTTAACCCTCTCAGGCTTCAGCTGTTTCAGCAGCACCGACAGGTGCTTCGATCCAGCCCGCCTTGACGCGTGCATTCATAATAATTGCTTCGGCATCGTCACGCGACAGTTCAAAGCCTTCGAGATAACCCGCATTGCGAATCGTCTCGGTGCCTTTGCGTTCGGTCCACCCTAAAAGGTCGTCCGTCGCGCAGCCTGCAAGATCATCAACGGTTTTGACGTCGTTTTCACCGAGCTTCACGAGCATTGCGAGCGTAATGCCTGCAACCGACTTAAGCTCATCGGCCACACCCAATTCAACACGACGATTATCCAGTTCTGCTTCGCGAGCAGCCAAGAAATTCGATGCGCGGTTTTGAATCTCAGTGGCTGTTTCCTCGTCAAACCCTTCAATCGAAGCCAATTCGGAGACATCGACATAGGTCAATTCTTCCACTGAACGGAAGCCTTCCGAGGCGAGCAACTGGCCAACGACCTCGTCGACGTCCAGCGCTTCCATGAAGACGGCCGTACGTTCGACGAATTCCTTCTGGCGGCGCTCGGATTCCTCAGCTTCGGTCAGAATATCGATATCCCAACCGGTCAGCTGCGAGGCCAGACGGACGTTCTGGCCGCGGCGACCAATGGCAAGTGAGAGCTGATCATCCGGCACCACAACTTCGATACGCTCGGATTCTTCATCCAAGACGACCTTGGCCACTTCGGCTGGCTGCAACGCATTAACGATGAAGGTGGCGACATCGGGCGACCATGGAATGATGTCGATCTTTTCGCCTTGTAATTCGCCGACAACAGCCTGAACGCGCGAGCCGCGCATACCGACGCAGGCGCCAACAGGATCAATCGAGCTATCACGCGAAATAACCGCAATCTTGGCGCGGGAGCCCGGATCACGCGCAACAGCCTTCACCGTGATGATACCATCATAGATTTCAGGCACTTCTTGCGTGAAGAGCTTGGCCATAAATTGCGGATGCGTACGGGAAAGGAAAATCTGCGGGCCGCGTGGCTCACGACGCACATCAAACACATATGCGCGAACGCGATCACCCGGGCGGAAGGTTTCACGCGGGATCAACTCGTCACGGCGGATAATGCCTTCGCTACGGCCTAAATCGACGATCACATTGCCATATTCGGCGCGCTTGACGAGACCGTTGATGATTTCACCGATACGATCTTTATACTCGTCGTATTGACGATCACGCTCCGCATCACGCACCTTTTGAACGATGACTTGCTTTGCTGATTGCGCGGCAATACGGCCAAGATCGAAAGGCGGAAGCTTGTCAGCAATCACGTCGCCAACCTGAGCCGCAGGGTTAGAGCGCTTGGCATCGTCGAGCGAAATCTCGGTTGCCGAGTTTTCAACGAGCTCGACCACTTGCAAATGTCTCCAGAGCCGCAACTCGCCTGTTTTTGGGTCGATTTCAGCTTTGACATTGGTTTCCATGCCGTAGCGCGAGCGGGCGGCTTTGGCATAGGCTTCTTCCATCGAAGCCAAAACGATCTGACGATCGATCAGCTTTTCGCGGGCGACGGCGTCGGCAATCTGAAGCAGCTCTAGACGGTTAGCGCTGATGGCCATGGCGGATTACTCCTTCGATAAGATCAAGACCGCGGTTTGCGGTTTTTGGTAGATGGTTTTGGTTTTGCGACTTCGGTCTCTTGGGCCTCGGTCACGTCGGTATCTTCTGTTTCGCTTAAGCCCTGTTTAAGGAGCGCTTTTCCACGCCGGAGCGATTCGCGGATCAATTCATCGGTTAAAACGAGGCGGGCGTCGCTGAGATCGATCAGCGGCAGCAGCACGCGGACAGCCTCATTTGGCGGTGCGTCCACCCGCTCAACCACCGCAGCATTATTTTCAACGCCACGCAAAATGCCCCGAAAGCGCTTTCGGCCTTCGGTCACAATTTTCATTTCAATTTTGGCTTCATAGCCTTCCCAGCGCTCAAAATCGCCCTTGCGGACAAGCGGGCGATCAATGCCGGGTGACGAAATTTCAAGATGATAGGCTTTGCCCACCGGATCATCGAGATCAAGCGCAGGAGAAATACCGCGGCTAACGGCCTCGCAATCGTCCACGCTCATGGAACCATCGGGGCGCTCGGCCATGATTTGGACCGTGCAGCCATTTTCGGCCGAGATTTTAACGCGGACAAGCCGATACCCCAGATCGCCGATAACGGGCTCAACAATATGAGCCACGGCGGCGGCGACACCGTTTTCTACGATTAATCGAGGTTCGTCTGTAACCAAGGTCCAAAATTCCATTAGGCAATAAAAAAGAGCGGGTCCGGCGGGGCCCACTCTCAAACAATCGGTTCATAGGAACCGCTATGAGATGTCTTAAAGACAGAGACGCTTATACAGCAAAGGACAAAATTTTCAAGCCATAAAGATTTTGCCGGAGATTTATACGATTTGGTCACTCTTGGCGGGTTAAGGAACACCGTTACGGAGTGCCTGAATGAACCCCATTTCGTCCCTTGTCGCGGACATCGAAAACGCCCTCAGCGATGACGGAGGTGAACGCAGACATGCGCTTTTGCGGCGAATTACAGGTCTTTTCATCGATCAAGTCCCTGATTTGAACGAAGAGCATATTTCCGTTTTTGATGAAGTTATTTTGTGTTTGGCCATCGAAATTGAATTGGCCGCCAGAATGGAGCTCTCCGAGCGGTTAGCCGATTTGCCACGTGGTCCGCGGCGAACCATACAAAATCTCGCCCATGACGATGAAATAGACGTCGCAAGGCCGATTCTTGAACGTAGTCCTTGTCTTTCTGACGATGATTTGACCCGGATTGCTCAGGAACGCTCCATCGAATTTCTGACGTCTTTATCAAAACGGGTAAGCCTGTCGACCGCCGTTACCGATATACTTCTTGAGCGAGGCAGTGCGGATATTGTTGAGCGGGTCGCTAAAAACAACCGCCAAGCTCTCTCCGATTTGGGGCTTCGGTTATTGGCCCAAAGGGCAACGGAAGATCAGCGGCTTTATCGGCTGGTTCGGGGACGTCCAGATCTGGCTTTGCGTCATGTCGGAGCGATTTTAGAAGCGGCTAAGCAGCGCGCAAAAAGAGAAATGGCGGACTTGCCCGATCAACCGGATATTTTAGAGCGGGCGCTGGAAGTGGGTGCGGCCTCTCTTTTTGTTGATCCAGATATTCTCGACCTAAAAGAAAAAGGGAATGCTGCGCAAAAAGCCACCATTGTATGGCCGGTCTGGCCAACAGATCTGCGCCGCATTGCGGGTCAAATCGAGCGGGCCGAAATTGCCGAAGCTTTAGCTGGTATCGCTTATTTGGCAGAAATATCGAGGGAATCGGTTGAAGCTGCATTTGCAGCTCCACAATTTGACTCGATTCTTTTTATGGCTCGCGCCATTGGCATGGATTGGCCAGTTTTAATGGCATTATTAAAAGCGCGAGAAGGGGGCGAGCTATCAAGCGACATTTATCAGCGCGCCCATTCCAGCTTTCACGCGCTATCAAAATCAACCGCTGAACGGGTTATGCGATTTATTGCGTCCCGATTAGGAAAAGTCGCAAATGGCGGGTCTGGTCAAACCCGCTCAAACGTCAAATAGGCCGATTTACGACCTTCTTTAATTGCCTTTAATTCATAACGGGTGGATTGCCAGCCCGACCATGGCTTGCGCCAATCATCGGGCTGTTTGGCAAGCCAGCGAAACTCATTCGAGCGCATGACATGGCTCAATGTCCACCCGACATAATGATCAATATCGCTCGCAAATCTAAATTGACCGCCTGGCCTTAATACCCGCGCGATGAGTTTTAGTGTTTCATCAGAAACAAAGCGGCGCTTGTTTTGACGACGCTTTGGCCAAGGGTCGGGATAAAGCAAATAAAGCCGGCCAATCGATGCATCGGGTAGCTTTTTGAGCAAGTCAAGCGCGTCCGAATCATACAACCGAATGTTTTTAAGACCGTCGCGATCGATGGTCGACAGCATTTTCGCCATGCCATTGACGAAGGGTTCGCACCCGATAAAGCCCACGGTTGGATAGGCATTGGCTTGCAATACCAAATGCTCGCCACCGCCAAAGCCTATTTCAAGCCAAAGATCGACAGGCGGATTTTCGAAAAGTGCAGCAGGCGATAAATCGCCTGCTAAATCGACACGGAGCTCGGGAAGAAGGTTTGCAAAGAGATCCGCCTGATTAAGGCGCAATTTTTTGCCCTTGCGGCGGCCAAAAAAGGCGCCGCCGCCAGCATCATCTTGCTCCATCGAAGCCGTTTTGATCAAAGGCCAGCTTTGATCTTATCGGCAAGATCCGTCTTCTCCCACGAGAAGCCGCCCTCGGCGTCAGGCGCACGACCAAAATGGCCATAGGCTGACGTGCGGGCATAAATCGGCTTGTTCAAATCGAGATGCCGACGAATGCCGCGTGGTGTTAGATCCATGATATCGCCGCGCTCGAACAGCTTTTCAACGGAGCCTTCATCAACTTTACCCGTGCCGTGAAAATCAGCATAAATCGACAAGGGGCGAGCCACGCCAATCGCATAAGAAAGCTGAATTGTGCAACGATCAGCAACGCCTGCTGCAACAACATTTTTCGCAAGATAACGCGCAGCATAAGCGGCAGAACGATCAACCTTGGTTGGATCCTTGCCAGAGAACGCGCCACCACCGTGAGGAGCTGCGCCACCGTAAGTGTCGACGATGATCTTGCGACCTGTCAGGCCCGAGTCACCATCCGGACCGCCGATAAAGAATTTGCCGGTTGGGTTGATGTGCCAGACCGTATCCTTGGAAATCCAGCCCTCTGGAAGCGCGCGGCGGACATAAGGCTCGACCAGTTCACGAACCTGATGAGAGGTCATATTTTCGATCAAATGCTGATGCGAAACAACGATTTGCGTCACGCCGACAGGCTTGCCATTGGCATAACGCACGGTGACTTGGCTCTTCGAATCCGGGCCAAGAACCTTTTCCGTATCCGCGTGGCGAGCTTCGGAAATAAGCCGAAGGATCTTATGCGCGTAATAGATTGGTGCGGGCATTAATTCGTCGGTCTCGCGGCAAGCGTAACCAAACATAATGCCTTGATCGCCCGCGCCTTCTTCTTGGTTGGTTGGCTGACGGGCATCAACGCCTTGAGCGATATCGGCGGATTGGCCGTGCAACAACACGTCAATATCGCAGGTATCCCAATGGAAACCATCTTGCTCATAGCCGATATCGCGGATCGCCATGCGTGCCGTGTGGGCAATCCAGTCTTTCGTAACGGTGGATGGACCACGCGTTTCACCGGCAATCACAACTTTGTTTGTGGTTGCAAGCGTTTCACACGCAGCGCGGATATCCCATGGATCGATGCCGGCTTTGGGACCTTCACGGAAAAACAAATCTACGATTTCATCTGAAATACGATCGCAGACTTTATCAGGATGTCCTTCGGAAACAGATTCACTGGTAAACAAATAATCGGAACGGGCCACGGTCGAACTCCGGCTGCTGAATGTGTTCAATCTAATAGGCAGCATACCTCACCCCTAACTCAAAGGGACGCTACCGATTTGCCCCTCCGTGACAGGGGAAATAACACAAGTCAAGCTGAAATAACGAACGCGTTTTATAATACGAACGATTTTGTCCTTTATATCATGCCAAACTGTCCTCGCCCGCAATAGCACTTACCAATTCAACTACGCGGCGTCTTAATTTGGGATCCTTGATGCGGACAAAGGCTTTATTCAATTGAATGCCTTCATTCGTCGCCAGAAAATCGGCAACGTAAGCTGTATCACCATTGTCCTCGAATCCACTCGACAATGAACGCTCAATCGTTTGCGGCGCGCCTTCAAAAAAATATTCGACGGGTACACCGAGAATGCGCGAGATTTGCTGCAGCCTGCTGGCGCCAATGCGGTTGGTGCCTTTCTCGTATTTCTGCACCTGCTGAAAGGTAAGGCCCAGCGACTCACCTAGCCTTTCCTGACTCAGGCCAACCAATACGCGCCGCATACGAACCCTACTGCCAACATGGCGATCAACCGGATTGGGAGCCTTTTTAAATACTAATTTTTCAGGATTTTCCATAGAGATGGCTTTCTAAAAAGGAATTTTTAATAATACTCGAAACTTCAACAATAATTTTTATAGTTTAATTTAAATGACTTGATAAAATGTCGATCAACAAAACGTTGAAAGCGTATAAAATCTAAAAAACAAAGGAAGTACCAGTCGAATACATACAGACTAACGATTACTGGTTGTAAAAATACGTGAGATACGAGTAAGTGTCAATTGACGTTTCGTCAAGACAAAACCTGCTAATGACAAAAGATAAAGCACTCCAGCCCAAGGAAAATGGGGCAAGCGGGCAAATAAGGTCGGAGCAAACGCGGTGGGCAGGGGACCATCAATAACGCCGGAAATGCCGAGCGGCAAAAGCGCAATCTCCCGACCTACGCCGTCCAGAATGGCCGAGATGCCGTTATTGGCGGATCGAATAAGGGGTAAGCCTTGTTCGATGGCTCGAAGTCGTGCTTGGGCAAAATGCTGCGATGGACCAGGCGTCAGTCCAAACCAGGCATCATTGGTGACATTGAGGATCAAACCGGGCCGCTCCGGATCGTCCGGCAAGGTTTCAGAAGGAAAAATCGCTTCGTAACATATAAGCGGCGCGATAGACGGCAATCCAGGAACACGCAATATTTGGCGTTTCTTTGCCGGGGTAAACCCACCGGGGGCCTGAACAAATTGGCGTAGTCCCAGAGCCGTTAGAAGGCCATTTAAGGGTAAATATTCCCCGAAAGGTACGAGATGCGTTTTATCGGCGGATGCAACAATAAACCCATCCTGATTAACGGCCTGGATAGCGTTAAAATAGCGCCGCTCTTCAATGGCGCCATCCCCCTCAGCGCGAACGGCTCCGGCCAACAAAACCGTTCCTTCTTTTAAAATATGGGCAATTTCAGCGCGCGCTGCAGGCTCCGAATCCAACAAAAAAGGAAAGGAGGTTTCAGGCCATATCAGGTGAGAAATTCCCTTCATTCCGTTTGATGATGGATAGCTGCCTTTCGTGCTTAGATCGAAATAATGATGCATAATTTCAGCGGCATGCTGCCTGCTAAAACGATCATCAAGCGGCATATCTGGCTGCATCAAACGAAGCTGAATATTGGGTACGAAACTGGTTTCCATTTGCGCCAATCGCCACTCGCCGAAACCATAAAGCAGAGCGAGAATGGCAAATGAGCCGCTAACCAACGCGTAATTTGCAGGATACCGCTTCATTTCAAAAAGAAGCACGGGGGATGCAAAAAGAAGCGCAACAGTAAAAGTTAGCCCGTTTAGTCCAATACCCGATACGATTTGGGCAAAGGCGAGATGATCACCCAAGGCCATTCCGAGACTGTTCCACGGAAAGCCGGTTAAAATCGTTCCGCGTAGCCATTCGGAAGAGCCAATACAAACGGCAAAAAGCAGAAGCCGGGAGGGCCCAGAACGCCACAGATAAAACGCCATGGCAAAGCCGGCGGCAAAAAACAGAGCCAGAAGGGCTGGTAAGCCAAAAATGCCAAATGGCGCCGCCCATATGAAGGTTTCATCAACGAAAAATGCGGCACCCAGCCACCAAAGTCCGGCGACGAAATAGCCAAAACCTAACCACCAACCCGATAAAGTGGCTACCCTCATGCTGCCGGCGCAATCAAGCAGGGCGATGCTAACGCTTAGCGTCACCATCATGGCGGGCAAAACATCGAAGGGAGCCATCGATAAGGCGCCGATTGCTCCCGCACAAAAGGCTAAGCCATAGCGATAAAGCGCATTGGATTGGAACGCGACGTTTAAAAACCGAATGTCGTCCATTTAGCCGTTCACGCTGGTCCCGGCTCAGATGGCGCGTCCGATGCTCCATCAACGGGCTGAACTTTCCGGCGACGTTTTACGCTCGTTCGCTCTTTTTCATTAATGGCTTTTTGCTGAATTCGAACGCGCTTAACGCGACGAGGATCGGCATCCAAAACCTCGAACTCCAAAGGGCCAGGACCCGGAATAATCTGTCCGCGTACGGGAACACGACCAGCCAACATACCTACCAAGCCGCCAATGGTTTCAATTTCCTCGGCATCTTCGCCTTGTGAAAGATCGATACCCACCACGGCACTGACATCTTTTAAATCGGCTCTGGCATCGACCACATGGGTGCCGTCACCCGATGATACGATCATAGGCGTTTCTTCTAGATCGTGCTCATCCTCAATTTCACCAACAACAATTTCCACCAGATCTTCAATCGAAACGAGGCCGTCGGTCCCGCCATATTCATCGATTACCAACGCCATATGGGTGCGGGTGGTCTGCATTTTGACCAACAGATCCAATGCCAACATCGAGGGGGGAACAAACAAAACAGGACGAAGAATTTTCGCCGCTGAAAGCGGAACAGAAAGGTCAAGCGAGCCTAGATCCGGCAGGTCTGCCGCTGTCTTGCGGCGTCGAGAGCCGGGCTTCCGCTCTGCACGTTCGGCGATATAGTCGACAAAATCGCGGATATGAACCATGCCGCGGGGATCATCGAGCGTTTCACCATAGACGGGCAGGCGCGAATGGCCCGCTGTTCGGAATACCCGCAACAATTCGCCGAGCGATATCTCGGCACCAACCGCAACAACATCGGCGCGCGGTACCATGACGTTTTGAACGCGATTGGTACGCAGGCCCAATACGTTTTTAAGCATATCGCGTTCGCGTTGCGAAAATTCGGCACCGATATCGGCTTCCGCCAGTGCATCCTCAATATCTTCACGAATGGATGGCGCGTGCCGAATGCCTAGCCAAATTAATAAGCGCTCAAAAGGCCCAGCCGATCCAAGATCGGATGGCCTAGGGTTTGCGGAAGATGTCGTGTCGTCGTTCATCGTACTCAACTTTGCGTCGCCAAAGGACGATCAGCATAAGGATCCGGAATATCGAGGCTTGCGAGGATGGAAATTTCTAATGCCTCCATCCGCTCGGCATCCGCCTCATTGATATGATCATATCCCAGAAGGTGTAAAAAACCATGCACAATGAGATGCGCATAATGGTCAGCAAAGGCTTTTCCGTCACTGCGCGCTTCACGCTCGACTGTCTCGTAGGCGATAATGATATCACCTAAAAAGGGCGCACGTGCGAGTTTTGAAGGTTCAACCGCGGGAAAGGATAATACATTGGTAGGTTTATTAATCCCGCGCCATTCCTGATTGACGCTTTGAACGTGGTCATCATCGGACAAAAGAACGCCGAGCTCGGCGCCATCCAGCAGCGCAATGCCGGCCTGTTCGGCAGCCGCCTCAAGAGCCCGTTCCGCAATGGCTTCCGCATCGATAAGGGCGTCCCACAGGGCGCTATCTTGCTCAATGTCTGGACATATTGTGGTCATGGTTGAGGTGTGCCTATCTTGGCGCGATCATCCCGATCATAAGCCGTAACAATGCGTTTCACGAGCTCATGACGCACGACATCAGCTTCGGCAAATCGAATACGGGCGATACCCTCAACGCCTTGTAAGACGCGGGCTGCTTCGACCAGTCCGGATTTTTGTCCAGGTGGCAAATCAATCTGCGAGGGGTCACCTGTCACGATCATTCTTGATCCCTCGCCCAAACGGGTCAGTACCATTTTCATCTGCATCGATGTGGTGTTTTGGGCTTCGTCCAGCAAGACCACCGCATTGGTGAGCGTACGACCACGCATAAAGGCGAGCGGCGCAATCTCGATCATACCCGTTTGCAGGCCTCGCTCGACATGGCGGGCTTCCATGAAATCATACAACGCGTCATAAATGGGTCTCAGATAAGGATCGACCTTTTCGCGCATATCGCCCGGCAAAAAGCCGAGCCGCTCACCCGCTTCAACCGCTGGTCGCGATAAGATAAGACGCTCAACAACGCCCTGTTCAATCAATTGTACTGCATAGCCCACGGCAAGCCAGGTTTTACCCGTTCCGGCGGGGCCTTCCGCAAAAACCAGCTCGTTCTCTTTAAGTGCTTTCAAATACCCATGTTGCGCAGCATTGCGGGCTTTAATGCGCTTTTTACGGGTATTGATTTCATCAAAGGTCAAGCGATCGGGTGCTCCGGCCGTCGCGCTCGGGAAAAGCGAACCCTGCATGCCGGCTTCCTCAATGGCGCCGTCAATGTCGCCTTTTGCGATCGTCAAGCCTTCGAGAACGCGTTCATTGAGACGTTCAAGCACAAAGCGCGCATGTTCGGTTTGTTCGGGGCTGCCTTTAAGCGTAACTTGATTGCCATTCGCCACGGTTTGAATGCCGAGGCGTCGTTCGATATGGGCGAGATTTTGATCAAAATGGCCGAAGATCAGACCGGCCACACGGTTATCAGCAAAGGATAGACGAAGATCCGCTGACTCAATGATCCCTTGTTTACGAGGGGCATTCGGAAAACGCGTCGCGCCATCATTGGCTCTCAAGACTTTCTCCTCTTCAAGCAACCGCTCTTTCGCGGTTTGATAATTGACCCACGAGACTATTGGTTACGCTTTCAACAATATCGACGGACACAATCTGCCCGATAAGATCGGTACTGCCCTCAAACGCGACAGCGAGAAGATGCGGCGACTTACCCGAAACCTGTCCGGGTTTACGGCCCGGCCGCTCAACCAAAATATCCAGCGTTCGACCAACCATCGATTCTTGAAAAGCGCGTTGCTGCTTGGTCACCAAGGCCTGCAAAGACTGCAATCGAGCGTCTTTGACGGCTTCCGGAACCTGATCCGCCATATCGGCTGCGGGCGTGCCGGGTCTTGGGCTATATTTGAACGTGTAGGCGCTCGAAAATCCGACTTCTTCAACGAGCTGCATCGTGGCTGTAAAATCGGCATCCGTTTCACCGGGGAAGCCGACGATAAAATCCGAAGAGAAAGCAATATCCGGACGATAATATTTGACGCGCCCGATCGCAGACCTGAAATCATCTACTGTATGGCGGCGATTCATAAGATCCAAAATGCGATCGGAACCTGACTGCACCGGCAGATGCAAATAGGGCATCAAAGCGGGATTATCCCGATGGGCGCGCGCCAATGTCTCATCCATATCAAGGGGATGGCTTGTGGTGTACCGCAAGCGCGCAATACCCGGCATCGCGGCCACATGAGCAAGAAGCTGCGAGAGCGTGACCGGCTGACCCGTCTCATCCAAGCCATGATAGGCATTTACATTCTGGCCTAGTAGCGTGATTTCACGGACGCCTGATGCGGTTAGACGCTCAATCTCGGCGGTAATTTCTCGAACCGTACGCGAATACTCCGAGCCTCGCGTATAGGGCACAACGCAGAAGGTGCAGAATTTATCGCAGCCTTCCTGCACGGTGACAAACGAAGAAACACCTCGCGCACGGATGGTTTGAGGCGTCGGCGCAGGCAAAACACCAAATTTATCCTCGGCTGGAAATTCGGTCTCAACAACGGGCTTTTTAAGCGATTGTTGCAAGAGCGATGGAAGGTTCTGATAATTTTGCGGGCCAACTACCAGATCAACGGCGGGCGCGCGGCGAAGAATTTCAGCACCTTCCGCCTGCGCGACGCAGCCTGCAACAACAATACGCGTTTCAAGGCCTTGCCGTTTGCGGTCCCGTTTCATTTCGCGAATTCGGCCCAGTTCAGAATAGACCTTCTCGGCAGCTTTTTCGCGAATATGACAGGTGTTTAAGACGACAAGATCGGCTTCTTCGATATTGTCTGTTCCCGAATACCCTTCGCGTTCCAGAATGTCCCCCATGCGCTCGGCATCGTAGACATTCATCTGGCAACCGTAGGATTTTACGAAAACACGTTTTGCCGAAGCTGTGGTCATCCGTCTCGCCAGTGGTCAGGCCTAAAAAGCGTCGGGCGTAAAAGAAAGAGAATCAGGCCGACCCTTATATCATGCAGAGTATAATCGGTTAGTCGTCGACAAGAGAACTGAAAATCGCGCTTTCAAGCCAAATTCATGCGGCAATTCGACCGCGCATGATATCAGAGGCCCGAATTCGAATGGCTTGCTCGGCGGCATTGGCCGCTAATTTCCGATTTTGGGCCACTTCACCGGTTAAAGGATCGCAAAATGAAATGATAATTTCGATCGGACCGCCCAGCAGGATACCTTTGAAGTGCGGAACGAGATCCATATCGCCATACCAAGCGATGCAGGGACGCTCGGCGCGCGGAATAGGTAAGCCCATCCGGCGAGTATAGGTAATCGCGACCGGCTGAATGCGCGATTGCTCTCCGTCAATCAGCTCACCTGCGGCACCGACCAATGATGATCGAAACGATAGAACGCGATGGCCATCGCTGGTTGTGCCCTCGGCAAAGAGCACGATCGCATCGCCTGATTTGAGCCGTTCGGAAACAGCTTGATGTGCGTCGCGCGTTGCCATACGACGCGAGCGATCGATAAAGACCGAGCGTTGGAGCCGTGCAAAGAGACCAAAAATCGGCCAGGTTGCGACTTCAGATTTAGCGATAAAGGATACCGGCATGACGCTGCTCAAAGCGATGATGTCGAGCCAGGATGAATGATTGGAGAGCAAGAGCAGCGGGCGATCATTGGCGCGATTTCCAATTACCGTGACATTCAAGCGGAGCAAAACGCAAACAATCCGATGATAAAACACCGGTAAATGACGAGCGACGGGCGAACCGCTTTTAATCGCTAGCCATTGGAAAGGAATGAGGAATAACGTGAAGGGCGTCACAATTCCTAAAAACACCGCGATACGAAGACGTGCGAGCATCGTCAAATCCAACTACCCACCAAAATCATTTCCGATATGTCTCTGATCTCTATGACAAGAAAAAGACGCTGAGATCCTTGGTTCACAAGCTGTCCAGTCCAAGTTTCATGATCAAAGCATTTGCAAAACTGCCATCGGGTTTGCGGTAATAGCCCTTGCGCATGCCAGCGGTAACAAACCCCATTTTCTCATATAATGCGCGAGCGGGCTTATTATCCTCCTCGACTTCAAGATAAAGCGTTTTCACGCCAAAGCTGGCCAATTTTGAAAGATGGGCCTCTAGAAGACGGCGGCCAAACCCCTTACTGCGGCTCTTGCGTCCCGTCACAATGGTCAAGATTTCAGCCTCGTCGGCTGCGCACCGGCTCATTACAAATCCAAAAAGGATTTCGGTCTTACGGCTGTCGCAGGCAATATCCGTGATAACAGCACGATCCGCGATGAGGCTTTCGATTTCCTCCGCACTCCAAGATCCGGAAAAGCCTCCCTCAGAATGAAGCACTGCAATGTCATGGGAATCGGAGGCTCTTGCCGAACGGATGGCTATTTGCGTTTTTTTAAAAAGCAGCCATCCCATCGATCAAAACAAAGCCCGGGCAATTCGACCATTGGTCTGCGGTAGCGCATCCGGTGGTCGCAAATAAAGCGGCGAAGGCGGCGCAAATTCTGGATCAGCAATCGCACCGAGCCGTGCGATCCAATCAATATCTGCGCCCGCGCGATCCGGTTCAACATCAGGCGATTGTCCCGCTTCACGCAAGGCGGCGCCAAAAAGGGTGGCAGCGGAGCCAACAACTCTGACAGGTTGCGCACCGATCGCAGCAATTGCATCGGTGATTGAAATAATCTGTGGAGGAAGGGCAAGCTTTCCCTCAGATCCCATCAATTGCAGATAGACATGGCTGTGACGGGCATCGATGACACTTGCGATCCAAACCGTGTTTGATTGGCCTAAATAGGGCGCGGCAAAGGCCGATAGCGTATTAACGCCGACGACTGGAACATCGGTTGCCAGACCGATGGCACGGGCTGCAGATAATCCAACCCTTAGTCCTGTAAAACTTCCTGGACCAATTGAAGCCGCCACCCGATCAAGCGTGGCAAAGCCGCCCTCCACGCGATTTATGACGCGCTCGATCAACGGCATTAACGCTTCGGCATGACCACGATCCATCGGAATGCTTTCCGATGAAATGGCGGCATCGCTTACGGTATCAAACACGCATGCCGAACATAGACCAAGAGCGGTATCAATGGCCAGAATGCGCAAGGGAACAGTACCTCTCTTGGAATTTTGCTATTCTGTCTGAATTAAATCGACTGCACTTCGCGGACATCCGGCAAGAAATGACGCAGCAAATTTTGAACGCCATTTTTCAACGTAGCCGTTGAGGAAGGACAACCGGAACACGAGCCCTTCATCGCGAGATAAACGATCCCGTCGCGGAAACCGCGGAAGACGATATCACCGCCATCACCAGCAACCGCCGGACGAATACGGGTTTCGAGCAGTTCTTTAATCGTATCAACGGTAGGTTGATCGCTCGGCTCAAAAAATTCGCCCTCGGGCTCATCGCCATGCTGTTCGGGCGTTTTATCAAGCAGCAATGGATCGCCACTCATGAAATGTTCCATAATAGCGCCAAGAATAGCAGGCTTTAAATGCTGCCATTCGCCATCGCTCTTGGTCACGGAAACAAATTCATAGCCATAAAAAACACCCGTCACGCCTTCGATGGCAAAGAGGCGCTTAGCGAGAGGTGAGCGCTCGGCGGATTTTGCATCGCGAATTTCGAGCGTGCCGCTTTGCATCAGGCTGCGGCCTGGTAAAAATTTCAAAGTGGCTGGATTTGGGGTAGCTTCGGTTTGAATAAACATGTTGCCCTCACAGCCGGTTCAAGGACGGCGGATGGTTTCGGAAGGCCTTAATATAGCATTCCAATGGCGC
>DAIOVR010000023.1:0-6037 GCA_036758905.1 Beijerinckiaceae bacterium
GGGTCTTGGAAGGAGACCGCGGCATTACGTTTTCTGACCATGTGCCAGATGGCTCGACCCTTGTAGCAGGCGAGTGGTGGGCCACCGATTATAAAGGCCCTTCCCTAGTCTCGCTGGAAGCGGAAATTGCTAAAGGGCTAGGACTTACCATAGGCGACCAGATCAGCGTCAATGTGCTCGGGCGAACCATGACGGCTACCATCGTCAATTTAAGACGCGTGGACTGGCAATCCATGGGCATTAATTTCGTTATGGTATTTTCGCCAAATACGTTTTCAGGCGCTCCCGCATCTTATTTAGCAACACTCACATCAAAGGGTAAAAATGATGCGAAAAGCGAGGCCGCGCTTCTCAATCAATCGGCCAAGGCTTTTCCGGCGGTCAGCGCCATTCGGGTAAAAGAAGCGCTTGATGCAATTAACGAATTGGTGGCCAAACTCGTGCTCGGCATAAGAGCGGCCAGTGCGGTAACCGTTATAGCGGGCATTCTGGTGCTTGCCGGAGCGTTAGGAGCGGGCCAACGCAATCGAATTCGCGACGCGGTCATTCTCAAAACGCTTGGCGCGACCCGAAAGCGCTTACTGCTGTCTTATTGCCTGGAATATGGATTTATCGGCTTTGCGGCCGCCCTTTTTGGCCTATTGGCTGGAACCGGAGCGGCTTTTGCGATCGTGGTCTTCGCGATGAAATCCGGGTTCGTTTTTGCGGCCCTTCCCGCCATTGGCACTATGGTTATTGCCACGGCTGCGACGGTCTTGATTGGGCTTATCGGGACTTGGCGGGTTTTGGACGAAAAGCCTTCCGCGCACCTAAAGGGTCAATAAATTCCATTCCCTAGGACCTTTTTAAGGGCGCTCTTGTTTTTGCCATGATCTGACCTCATATTCTTAATGTTCGACGGGTAATATCCTGTCGGAAGATGACTCAGTTTCCAAAAGGGAAAGAAAATGTCTAATTTTGATCGCAACGCGACCGTCTGGGGCCCAACCGGTGCCCGTATTGGCTCGGCGGAATACGATCTGGGCCTAAGGTCCTATATGCTTGGTATTTATAACCACATGACACTGGCGCTGGGTATTTCGGCGCTGGTTGCATGGGGCACGTTTATGGCGGCGGTTACGTCAGAGCCGACGGCCTATCGTATCGCATCAGAGATGTACCTCACGGATATTGGTGCCGCGATTTACCTTTCGCCGCTCAAGTGGATTGTGATGTTAGCCCCGCTCGGCTTTGTGATGTTCATGTCGTTTAGCGTGAACCGCTCCTACCAGACACTGCTGACAACATTCTGGGCGTTTGCCGCTGTGATGGGCATCTCGCTTTCGACCGTGTTCCTCGTCTTCAAGATCGGCAGCGTGGTGCAGGTCTTGTTTATGACAGCGGCTACCTTCGGGGCGCTTTCGCTTTACGGCTACACAACCAGACGCAGTCTTTCAGCGATGGGTACGTTTATGATGATGGGCCTTTTCGGCATTATTATCGCGAGCGTGGTGAATATTTTCGTTCAGAGTTCAGCCTTGCAATTTGGTCTGAACGTCTTGGGTATTTTGGTGTTTGCAGGCCTAACCGCTTGGGATACCCAGCGCTTGAAGGATCAATATGACGAAGTCGTAGGCGACGCCGAGCTCGTTGGTAAAGTATCCGTGATGGGTGCTTTGACGCTGTATCTCGACTTTATCAATATGTTCCAATTGCTTCTGCAGCTATTTGGTCAGCGTAACAACGACTAAACGAACAAAGACGCAAATTAGAAAAGCCCCGGTGAAAGCCGGGGCTTTTTTGTTTTAAACGACCAATCGAACAGGCTTTTCAAGGACAGCCAAGACTCGAGCGAGTTCATGTCCACGCTTTAAGATTTGACCCGCTGCCGATACAACCGAATAAGCACCCTGCTTGCGAGCAAATTTCGGATTCTTTTCAATCCTATAAAGCGGGTATTCCGTTGAGCGGCGGAATACGGAGAAGACCGCGCGATCTTTCAGAAAATCCATCGCATAATCACGCCACTCACCATCAGCGACTTTGCGTCCATAAAGACCGAGCAAAGCGTTGAGTTCATGCCGATCGAAAGTAACCTGTGGTGCCTGAGGAATTGGATTAGATGGGGCTTGAGAAGTAGCATGCGCCCGATTTTCATGACGCAATGGAACGATCAGGGCAGGTGCTACATCTTCCTGACTATCTGTCACCGAGCATCCTCCGATTCACCTTCATTCGATCGTCTGGGAGAAATTCGACCATAAAAATACAATCCAAGTCAAATGTCATGATTTTGCCGCAGACTCGTCGTTTATTCGCCCCAGTAAACATAGATGGTGATTCTCGAAGCCGATGGCTTTGCGCCACCGAAACGACTGCCCCCCAGCTGTACGGGGCGCATCTAACAGCTATTGGCTTGTCCCTGATTGTTTTCCCCGACTAGGCCTGGTGCGCGAGCATCAGGCCTTTTTTCTAATTCAGGCCAGCTGCCGCAAGGGCCAAGCTTTGTTGCTCGGCAACACGATCAACCGAAAAGCCGTCGATCGCCTCATTAAACAAGCGATAAAAATTCAGCTCAGCATTGAGATGCAAAAATACGCCACCTAGACCAATAGCTGCGCGATCCATAAACACGAATTCGCGCGGCACCGTCACAGGCCCCTTTTCCTTTAGCGCTTGGTGGACTGTAAAGGCTTCTTTGCGGCCATATTCGCCAGGAGCTACACCGTCGGCAACCGTGCGTGTCCTATCATCCAAAAGGGGACCATAAATAAACCGCGCCCAAAGATTGAGGATCTCGATCAAGTCTTTACGCAATCCCTTAAAGCCCCACGTCTCATAGGCATGTACGATCCGCGCCTGATCATGCTCTAAAAGCCCGCGATAGAGATCAACTACACCGCCAACAAAAGACGGCGAAAAAATGCGGATGCATCCATAATCTAAGAGGTTAATACCGTGAGCTGCACCATTACGCTCGAACACTGTGTAATTTCCGAGATGCGGATCGCCATGGATAACACCGTGATGGCTAAAGGGAATCCACCAAGCCTTAAACATAGCCTTTGCAAGTAAATTGCGTGTTTCAGCGCCCGACTGCTTGAACGATAAAAGCGGCTTACCTTCAAGCCATTGCATAGATAGCAATCGGCCGGTTGAAAGCTCGGGATGAATGTGTGGTACGTTTACGAGTGGCTCGTCTGCCAAAATCGAGCGATAAAGCGCTGCATGTTTAGCTTCACGGGTATAGTCAAGTTCCTCGCGAATTCGAGCTGCAATTTCCTTCGCAATTTCGCGTGTGTCGACGGATGGGTCAAATTGCCGATGCAGCCCAAACAAAATATCGAGCTGGCTGAGATCTGCTTCAACCGCTGAGGCCATATCGGGATATTGTAGCTTAACGGCGAGGTGTTCGCCGTCCACTGTTGTTGCGCGATGAACTTGGCCGAGCGATGCTGCGGCGGTTGGATGAAGATCAAATTCAGCAAAGCGCGAGCGCCAATCGGCTCCCAACTCCGCCATCATGCGACGCTTCACAAACGCAGCCCCCATGGGTGGCGCATTGCTTTGAAGCGTGGCTAATTCGGTCGCGTATTCGGGCGGTAACGCATCAGGAATTGTCGCCATTAACTGGGCGACTTTCATCAAAGGACCTTTCAGCCCGCCAAGCGCTTCGGTTAAAGCCATAGCGTTGCCACGGTCTGTAACATTGGTACCAAAAAGACGTCCGCCTGCTATACGGGCGGCCACGCCACCTAAACCCGCTCCAACACGCGCATAACGCGAAAGGCGCGCCGAAATGCGATTGCGTTCGGCGTCTTGAGTAGAGCCGGTCATTGCTTTTTCCTATAATGCGAATGCTCTCTATACGAACGCGGCTAAGCGATAGATGTATCACTCCCCGCTCAGCTATTGCGGCCAATTGTCCCTCAACGGGCTAGAGTACTCTAGGATACTAAACGCTAGCTCATAACCCTCACGCCATTCCCTCAAGTTCGACAATCATCCGCTCAATCAAGGAAAGGCCGACTTGCCAGAAAGCAGGGTCGCGGGCATCGAGGCCGAAGGGTTGCAAAAGTTCGGAATGATGCTTGGTTCCACCCGCCGAAAGCATCGCAAAATAACGCTCTGCAAAGCCTTCCGAAGCACCCTCATAAACCGCATAGAGCGAATTCACGAGGCAATCACCAAAGGCATACGCATACACATAGAATGGGGAATGAATGAAATGCGGAATATAGGTCCAGAAGGTTTCGTACCCCTCACCGAGTTTGATCGCAGAACCAAGGCTTTCGCGCTGAACCTTGAGCCAAATCTCGCAAATTTGTTCGGCAGTTAGCTCGCCCTTTCGACGTTCGATATGGATATCCCGCTCGAAACTATAAAAGGCAATCTGACGAACCACCGTGTTGATCATGTCCTCGACTTTTGAGGCGAGCATAGCTTTGCGCTGGGCGGGATCCGTAATCCGGTCCAAGAGGCGTCGGAAGGTCAGCATCTCGCCAAACACCGATGCGGTTTCGGCAAGGGTCAATGGCGTAGGTGCCATCAGCGACCCATTTGGCGCGGCCAAGACTTGATGAACGCCATGGCCTAGTTCATGCGCGAGCGTCATCACATCGCGGGGCTTGCCGAGATAATTAACCAGCACATAGGGATGTGCTGATGGAACCGTTGGGTGCGCAAAAGCACCAGGCGCTTTACCCGGGCGAACCGGAGCGTCGATCCATTGTTTATCAAAAAAGTCTTTGGCAATGGCCGCCATGCGGGGTGAGAAGTCACCATAGGCGTCCAAAACCGTATCACGCGCCTCGGCCCATGGGATAATTTTTTGATCTACCTTTGGCAAAGGCGCATTACGGTCCCAATGGTTAAGTTGGTCAACACCAAACCACTTAGCCTTAAGCCGATAATAGCGATGCGAAAGCCGCGGGTATGCGTCGCGTACAGCACTCACCAACGCGTCAACGACTTCACGTTCCACGCGATTGGACAGATGGCGACTATCGGCCACATCTGAAAAGCCACGCCAACGATCCGAAATTTCCTTATCTTTGGCCAGCGTATTGGTGATGAGTGTGAAAGTACGCAGATTTTCTTTGAACGTGGCAGCGAGCGAGTCCGATGCCTTATGGCGCACCTCGCCATCAGGATCTTGGAATTTATCCAACACGGATTCGAGCGTTAAATCTTCGCCGTCGTAACTAAACCGCAAGTCGGACATGGTTTCATCGAATAAGCGATTCCATGCACCCGAGGCGGTAACTGATTTTTCGAGAAAAACCTGTTCCAGCCGATCCTCAAGCTGAAACGGCTTTTCCATGCGAATATCCGCAAGCCACGGCTTATAATGGGCCAATGGGGCCTTCGCAGCAGCAGCGTCCAAAATGGAATCGTCGATACGGTTTAATTCAAGGGTAAAAAAAAGCAGGTCAGAACTGATCTTGGTCGCCCTATCCTGAGTATCGCCATAAAATTTTGATCGGCGGGCATCGCTTGTATCGCCAGCATAAACAAGACCTGCATAGGACAAGATTCGGCCGAGCCGATCATCAATAGCCTCATAGGTTGTGATACACTTCGTTAACTGTTGTGCTGCATCGGCTGCACGGGCAATTACATCAAGTTTGCCTTTATATCGTTCAGAAAACGATTTTGATTCGGTCTCCACATGAACAAAGTCCGCCTCAAACTCAGGCGCGTCCATCCCGCTGTATAAGTCAGCAAGGTTCCATTCGGGCAGTGGTCCCAACTCTAAATCCTTAGACGTAGAGGCGGCGGATGTCGTATTTGCCCAGAGGATTGACGGTTTCATTTCGGACGAAGACTTCATATTCATACCAGTTCCATTAGCTTTCGAAGGAAGTGAGGGGACTCACGGGTCACATTTCATTGGCTATATATTGGCCTCTTCCCTTCGGCGATCAATGATAAAGAGAAAAAACTTCGGTTTTTCTTGCTACGTTAAAGCTGCTTTTACCAAATCGACGCAAAATCAAATCGATTCGGGACGATCCGTCCCCGTTTGGACGGTTTGAATGCTGAGTACAGTTCTTGT
>DAIOVR010000023.1:6137-7489 GCA_036758905.1 Beijerinckiaceae bacterium
ATGGCAGGGATTGAAAGCGATCATCATCTTTCGTCAGATATTTTAACGCTTGACCAATTGGCAAATGCCGACCCCGCTATCGCGCGGCTAACAAATAGTGCTGGTAAAGCACTAAAGGGCGATTGGCCTGTGCTGATCGAGGGCGAGGACGGTGTCGGCAAAAAACAATTTGCACGCGCCATCCATGGCTCAAGTCAGCGAAGCAAAAAATTATTTGTTAGCCTTGACTGCTCGTCACTTCCAGCGACGGAGAGTGTGGCTCGTCTCGAAGCCGCCATTGAACGGGTCAAATCTGGAACGCTTTATCTCTCGTCAATCAATGCATTAGATCTAGCCGCCCAATCCATGTTGGCTAAAACCATCATGATGGTTGAACCCTCGCCAAAGACGCCGCGACTGATTGCGAGTAGCCGAGCCAGTCTCATCGAACTCGCGCGTTCTGGTGTATTTCGCGAAGACCTCTTTTATCGCTTAACAGTAACGCCGCTTCGCATTCCCCCTTTACGCGAAAGGCCTTTCGACCTTTCCATATTGGCGGAACGCATGTCCCTTCGCTTCGCGTCTGAAAGTGGAAAAAATATCCGCGGCCTAACGCATGGCGCTGTTGAAAGCCTTATGAAACAGACTTGGTCGGGCAACCATCCTGAATTTGAGGCAACACTTAGGCTTGCTGTCCAACGGGCTTCGACACCCTGGCTCACGGATGCTGATTTCGAGGGCGAAATGGTCTTTGATCAGGCCCCTACCATCCAAGAATTTAAAAGTGAAACATTAGCGCTTTTTGATTCAACCGGAGCGCTTCGACCATTCGCTGAGATTCAAAGTGAAATCTTTGAGATGGCACAACGCCATTGTGGCGGCTCCTTAGGAAAAGCAGCAAAGGCACTCGGATTAGGCCGATCAACGCTCTATCGAAAATTCCAAGAAAAAGACACGGTTGGTCAATCACAAAAAATTGAGATGTTGGGAGATGCAGCGTGAAGCGGCTATTTTATACCCTTGCCCTCGTTTCCTTACTACAAGGAAGAGCCCATGCCGCCGACCCGCTTGATAGTGAAAATAAGCAGCAATCGATTAGCGTGATCACGCCCATCGTAAAGGGCGTAACGCCACAACCAACATCCGCTGAAATTGCGATTGCAATTGGAAGAGTCCTGCCAGCTGCGTCCAGCAGTTCCCATATGGCTCACCTACAAAAACATGAGTGGGAAACCCTCGCCGCTTTTTATCTAGCGCGGGATAATGCTCCTATTTGGCTTGGTGGTGACGGAGTACAAGCCAGAACATCTGCACTTACCGACCGTTTGGCTAGAGCCGACGAAGATGGATTAAGCCCTTCAGATTATCCATTA
>DAIOVR010000023.1:7589-9664 GCA_036758905.1 Beijerinckiaceae bacterium
TTCGATTTGATTGCCAATATGGAACGCTGGCGTTGGGTAGAGCGTGATCTTGGGGACCGTTATATTGAGGTCAACCTGCCAGAATTCATGCTGCATGTTGTTGATCATGGTAAAATTATTCATACGACCCGAGCTATTGTAGGCAAGCCGGACACGCCAACGCCGCTTTTCTCTGAGAAAATGCAGTATTTGATCGTTAACCCATCATGGCATGTACCCTATTCAATAGTGAAAAGGGAATTTCTGCCAAAGCTTGCGGAAGATCCGGAGTACGCCGCAAAGGCTGGTTATGAAGTAAGTCAGAACGGCGATCTTGTAACGATCCGCCAGCCGCCTGGTGAGCGTAATGCATTAGGTTTTGTGAAATTTATGTTTCCCAATCAACACTCGGTCTATCTACACGACACGCCAACACGGAAGCTTTTTGCCAATACGGAACGCGCCTATAGCCATGGCTGTGTGCGTGTCGAGGAACCTTTTGTGCTCGCGTCCGTTGTGCTCGACGATGCCAAATATTCAACCGATGAGCTGAAAGCGCTTATTGGCAAAGGCGAGCGGGTTATCCGTCTAAAAGAACCCCTTCCTGTCCAGTTGACCTATTTCACCGTAGTTCCAGATCAAACCGGTGAGCTTCATCACGTCGGCGATATTTATGGATATGATCAGAGCGTGGAAGCAGCCTTGGGATTAGGGCAACCACGGACCTATGCCGCGTTGAAATGAATTCGGCTCGGGCATATGCCTGCCGAATTTTAGTATTCCTGATCCTCGGGCGGTATGCGCTATAGTCATGTGATCCAAACGGACCATGGAGTAGCGCATGACGGCGGCATTTCTTGAGCACATATCCGCGAGGCTCGCCGACATTCGGGCTGATGGCCTTTATAAGTCGGAGCGGGAGATCGTTACACCGCAATCTGGCCGTATTGCGATCTCGGATGGCGGGCAGCGTCGCCCTATGCTCAACCTATGTGCGAATAATTATTTAGGACTTGCCGACCATCCGGAAATCGTAACAGCGGCAAAGCAGGCGCTTGATAGCCATGGATTTGGTATGGCGTCGGTTCGTTTTATTTGCGGAACGCAGACAATTCATCGCGAATTGGAGCGCTCAATTGCAGATTATCTTGGCAAAGATGATGCTATCTTGTTTGCTGCGTGCTTCGATGCCAATGGCGGCGTCTTTGAGCCGCTCCTAGAAGCGGATGATGCTATTATTTCAGATAGTCTAAATCACGCCTCGATCATCGATGGTGTTCGCTTATCAAAAGCCAAACGCTATCGTTATACCAATAGCGACATGGATGAATTGGAAGATCGTTTAAAGGAAGCCGATCGAGATGGATCGCGTTTTAAATTAATCGTTACCGACGGCGTTTTTTCGATGGATGGTTATGTCGCCAACCTTCCAGCGATTTGCGATTTAGCGGAACGCTATGGAGCGATGGTTATGGTGGATGATTGCCATGCTACCGGACATCTTGGGCCTGATGGACGAGGTACACCTGCCTTAACCGGTGTTGGCAATCGCGTTGATATTGTAACGGGGACGCTCGGTAAAACGCTTGGTGGCGCAATGGGTGGATTTATAGCGGCGTCTCAGCCAATTATAGATTTACTGCGTCAAAGAGCCCGTCCCTATCTATTTTCAAATAGTCTTGCACCATCGGTAGCCGCCGGTTCCATTAAGGCGATCGAGATTGCAAGAAAAGCTGACGATCGTCGTGCAAAATTAATGCGAAACACATCGCGCTTTCGTCAAGGAATGGAAAAGGCTGGCTTTGAGCTCCTTGCTGGTGACACACCAATCATTCCCGTCATGCTCCATGAAGCCAATTTGGCGCAGGATATGGCACGGGAACTTGATCGGCGTGGCGTCTATGTTGCCGGCTTCTTTTTTCCGGTTGTTCCAAAAGGGCGCGCACGTATTCGCACTCAAATGTCCGCTTCGCTAGATGATACCGATATCGATATGGCGATCGATGCATTTACCGACTCGGGACGTAAATTAGGCATCATCTCATTTTAAAAGGCAGGCAACTCATGCGAGCGCTTATTAAATCGAAAGCCGAACA
>DAIOVR010000023.1:9764-13276 GCA_036758905.1 Beijerinckiaceae bacterium
AGCCGCGCCGGTAAATTCCATATGGACCCGGAAACACGGGGCATTGGTGTCAATATCCCGGGTGCATTTGCTGACTATGTTCGCTTTCCTGCCTTTAATATCGTTCCCCTTCCAGATGATATTGATGACGAACTTGGTGCTATTTTAGATCCATTGGGCAATGCGGTTCATACTGCTTTGGCATTTGATCTTATTGGTGAAGATGTTCTGATCACAGGTGCGGGGCCTATCGGCATTATGAGTGCGGCTATTGCTCGTCATATCGGTGCAAGACATGTGGTTATTACTGACGTGAACCCAGTACGGCTTAAGTTAGCGCAACAGGTCGCTGATGTCGTAACGGTCGATATCTCAAAAGAAGATTTAAAGGATGTCATGCACCGCCTTGGCATGCGGGAAGGCTTCGATATTGGTCTTGAGATGAGCGGCTCACCACAAGCCTTCGAGCAAATGGTCGATAATCTCGTTATGGGCGGAAAGATCGCACTTTTAGGAATTCCGTCGAAGCCCTTTATGACGGATTGGTCTAAAATGGTCTTTAAAGTCCTGACGATCAAATGCATCTATGGTCGTGAAATGTTCGAGACCTGGTATAAAATGCTAGCCATGCTGCAGAGTGGTCTTGATGTTCGAAAAGTCATTACGCATCGCCTTCCGGCTGCAGATTTTCTGACTGGGTTTGAGACCATGGCTCGTGGCGAGAGCGGCAAGATCGTGCTTGATTGGACAAAAGGGCGTTGATGGAGTGACATCATTGATATCGGGTGGCGTTATTTTTTGAATTGGTCGAAAACTGGTCTTTAAAGACACAAGAGTTCTGATTCGATGACCAATCCATCTACCCTTCGCGCCATGCGCTTAACCGAATGGGTTTTGTTACTTGCGCTTTCACTTCTATGGGGCGGCTCCTATCTCTTTATGAAAATTGCGGTAAGCGCCTTACCGACATTCACCATCGTATTTGGACGGGTTTCAATTGCCTGCCTCGTTCTTGGTGCTGTGTTAATTTTGTCTGGTGTCGGTCTACCAAAAGGACGTACCGCATGGCTTGCATTTCTCGGAATGGGCGCTCTTAACAACGTCATTCCAATGAGCCTCATCGTATTTGGAACACACTCCATAAGCGCAGGGCTAGCGTCGATCCTTAATGCAATGACACCGCTTTTTACCATTATTGTTGCACATTTTGTAACGCAGGACGAAAAGCTTACACTCGGCAAAATTATTGGAATTATGCTCGGAATTATCGGCGTCATCGTATTGATCGGGCCTGGCATTTTAACTGATATCGGAACATCACTGACCGGCGAGATTGCGTGTCTATTTGCGGCATTATCCTATGCTTGTGCTAATAATTTTGGCCGCCGCTTTGCCCGTCTGGGAATTAAGCCTTTACAAATCGCATTCGGCCAAGTGACAGCATCGACAATTATTATTCTGCCCGTTACCGCCTATGTCGATGCGCCATGGTCGTTGCCTATGCCGCCGATGGTGCCGCTCGTATCGGTGATCGCGCTTGGCTTATTCTGTACAGCGCTTGCCTATGTCATATTTTTTCGAATTCTTAACCGCTCGGGTGCCCTTGCTATTGCCTTGGTTACGCTAATGATACCACCGAGCGCGGTTGCTCTCGGCGCCATCGTCCTCGGTGAGGCCATTAGCGCTCAAAATCTTTTGGGCATGGCATTGATTGGGCTTGGCTTAATCGCAGTGAACCAGCGCAAGAAATCTTAATCGACGAGATGGCCGAACATCTCGACAACCTCCTGATAGACCGCGCGCTTAAAGGGTATGATTAAGCTCGGTAAGTCGCGCATCGGAACCCAACGCCAGTGGGCAAATTCAGGCTTATGTCCGCCCGGCGGCTCAAGAATATTGATCTCGCCATCATCGCCATCAAAACGAAAGGCAAACCATTTCTGAGTTTGACCGCGATATTTACCTTTCCATGCTTCTTTGGCGACAGCAGGAGGTAGATCATAAGTAAGCCAACCCGGCGCTTCGGCAAGAAGGGTAACGCTCGTAACGCCCGTCTCTTCGGCTAATTCACGTAAGGCTGCTGGATAAGGATCCTCGCCGGGATCAATTCCACCCTGCGGCATCTGCCAGCTGTGGTGGGCGTCGACATGTTCGGGTCCGGCCTCCGCCCTCCGACTACCAACAAAGACGAGATTATCACGATTGAGCAGCATGATGCCGACATTTCGACGATAGGGCAGATCATCATGACGCATTTCAATTATCCATCTTCGTGCAGTAGCGCACTCACAGGTACCAACCGATAACCACGCGAGGCGAGTGTGGCGCTCCAGTTCCTCAATCGGTCTATCGCGAGAGGTGTTGTTCCCGCAACCCCAATGGCGAACCCTCGCTTATTGGCCTTTTGTTCAAGACGTTGAAATGCTTCATCAATGGCCTGCGGTCGAAGGTCTTTATCCAACGGGACCGTCAGGTCATTCGCGGGATAATCTATAAAGCCAAGACCACGCTTTTGTATTTCGGAAAGAGCGGCACGAACAGTTCCATTCTGAGAAATTCGATCCACAAATTGACCTGAAACACCGAAGAAGCCAGGAAATCGTCCCATTGCCCAGAAGAGCCGCTGCTGGTTTTCTTCAACACTCAAAGCATCGGCCAAGGCGCCTGGTCCGGCACTTCCGGGTGGGGTATCCCGATCGCGGATAGGGAGGTCTAACATGATCTCGTGCCCCTCGCTTCGGATATCCGCTGCCTGACGCTCAAGATCTGAACTATAGGGAGAAAGCCCGAAGGTAACATTGGTAGGCAATTTCACCATGGCTTCGACGGTTGCAAGTTGTCCAATCCCTGCGCCCGTCAATAAAATAGCGATGCGGGGTGCATCGGCCAATCCGCCTGACGTCGGCGTCAAAGGCCGCGCAT
The DNA here is from genome assembly GCA_036758905.1 of Beijerinckiaceae bacterium. Classification (GTDB taxonomy): domain Bacteria; phylum Pseudomonadota; class Alphaproteobacteria; order Rhizobiales; family Beijerinckiaceae; genus CAIUPE01. The sequence goes on from DAIOVR010000023.1 coordinate 12,666, forward strand.
AAAACTCGACCGAGCGCGTACCATCCTCGGCAATTCTTGGTAATAGTCCGGCTGGCTGCGGATCAACCAAACGAGGATCAGGCGCTGGTGAGAGTCCACGTCCGTTTTTCGGCTGAAAGGTCAATTTACCTTCCACAACCGGCATGGAGGGCGATGTGGGCCAAGGAATGGCGACGATAGCCTGAGGCGAGGCTAGCTGGGATCGCCCAACATAGACACTACCAACACCGATCCCGATCACTCCACAAAGGGAAAGCCCAATCACCAAGGGTAGCTTAAAAGGTTGTCGCGCCACACGGCGCGTCGGCATTTCATGTGCGGCGATCGCTGTCATAGAACCTATCCTCAATATCCCTATAGGGCATTGAGGTTAAGGAAAAACTGCGAATTTATGGTTAAAGCAGCGCTTATTAGAGCGCTGCTTTCCGATCTTAAACAGGCCTGAACGAAACTTAATTGGCCGTTGTATTCGAATTGTCTTTGACTACCGCGTCCGCATTTTTAAGGCCGCGAAGCAAATCGAGTGCATAATTTAGCTGCTTGTCTTGCTTTGGATCGAGCGGAACATAAGCGGATGAACCGCCCTGCTCATTATCGCCATTTTTCAGATG
>DAIOVR010000023.1:13376-14598 GCA_036758905.1 Beijerinckiaceae bacterium
CGCTTATGATCCTGCAAAGCGCCTGCGACAATTTCGGATGCAGATGCTGAACCGCCATTGATCAACACAACCAGAGGCTTTCCATTGGTCAGATCGCCCGAACGCGCCATATAACGCTGCGCATCATCCGCATTACGACCACGCGTCGACACAATTTCTCCGCGTTCAAGGAACGCATCCGACACTGCGATCGCCTGATCGAGCAATCCGCCTGGATCATTACGAAGATCAACGATGTATCCCTTCAGCTTATCTCCCGGAATATCCCGACCAAATTGGTCGAGTGCTGCCTTTAGGCCGTCAAAGGTTTTTTCGGTAAATTGAGTGATGCGGATATATCCAACATCACCTTCATTACGCGGCTTAACGGACGAAATCTTGATGACTTCGCGAACCAAAGTAACGTCGAATGAGTCGGCCTTACCCTTTCGGCTGATTTTCAAGACAACGGGGCTTTTAACGGGCCCGCGCATCTTATCGACGGCTTGGTTCAAGGTGAGGCCCTGTACAGCGTCGCCATCAATGGCCACGATCAAATCACCGGCCAATAAACCTGCGCGTGATGCCGGCGTATCATCGATTGGCGTAACGACTTTTACGTATCCGTCTTCCTGGGTAACCTCGATGCCGAGCCCACCAAATTCACCTTTGGTCTGGACCTGCATGTCCTTAAAGCTCTTAGGATCCATATAGCTCGAATGCGGATCAAGCCCTGCGAGCATGCCGCTAATGGCCGATTCGACTAATTTTGCATCATCTGGCTTCTCAACATAATCCGTCCGAATTTTTTCAAAGACGTCGCCGAAAAGATTAAGCTGGCGATAGGTCTCTGAACCTGCGGCTGCTGCGCTCACGGTGCCGAGCGGCAAGCCTTGAAATGCAAATGCAACGAGGCCCCCACCAAATACGGCGCCGGTCAGAAGATAGGTCAGCTTACGCATCATCCGCGAACTTTCTCATTCGAGCCCGAAGCCCACCAGGGCTGCGGATCTATTGGTGTCCCGTCTTTTCGGAACTCTATATATAAGGTCGGTACTCTCTTATCAGAAGATGGTTGACCAGAAGTATCTTTTTGAGGATCGCCCATCGTCGCCACCGGCTCACCGGCGAGCACGAACTGACCGAGACTTACGCTGATCCGGTCCATCCCTGCAAGCAAGATATAATACCCTCCGCCAGCATTCAGGATCAAGAGTTGACCATAAGTTCGAAAAGGTCCCGC
>DAIOVR010000023.1:14698-22064 GCA_036758905.1 Beijerinckiaceae bacterium
GGATCATTAGCAGATTTGGCGTCTTCCTCATTCTTTGCCGATACGGAATTTGCGTCTCGTGCGGCCCTTGAAACGCTATCGACTTCCCCTTCAACGCGCCCAATCAAGTCTTTTAAGGTTTGGCTCTTGGCGGCCAAGGAGGCCGCTTGGGCTGCCTGCTCATTTGCTTTGCTTTCCGCACCAGCGATATCCTTTTGTCGGGCAGAAACAAGCAAATCGATATCTTGGCGATCGCGAACAAGGCTCGATATGTCTCTGGCTAAAGCATCGCGCTCGGCTGCGGCTGTTTGCCGAATGCGCTCGATCGCAGAAAGATCGGCCATAAGAGCATCGGTCTCACCCTTTAATTCCGGAACAACTGAGCCGAGCAAGATGCTGCTTCGAACGGTGTCTAATATGGAATCGGGATCGGCAAATAACAAAGGGGGTGGCGTAGCACCGACCCGCTGCAAAGCCGCTAGGACATCAATCACGACGGCCCGCCTATTTTCTAGCGAAGCCCGCGCTTTGGCCTCAGACTCCCTTAGCGTTGCCAGCCTTTCCTCAACGGTACCAATTCTTAATTCTGTGGCTTTAATTCGATCCGCAGTTTCAATCATCCGTTGACTGAGTCGAGAGCGATCTGAACGCAAGGTTTCTATTTCGGCTGCAAGCTTGGCACGATCTTCAGCACCCGTTGCCAAGAGACGTTCCGTCTCATCAAGTTCGAGCTTGCGCGAAGCCGTGTCCGACCCTGAAATGGCCGACGAGGGTGAAACGGAAGGTGTCTGAGTTTGTGCGACGGAAAGCGTTGAAACAAAGGGCCAGACCAAAATAGGTCCTAAAATAAGCATGGTTCGAAAGGAGATCATGCCTGCGTTCATTCTAATCAAGCGCGATGATAGGGATGGCCAGCCAGTAGGGTCATTGCACGATACAATTGTTCCGACAGGACGATTCGAGCAAGTTGATGAGGCAATGTCATGGCTCCAAACGCAAGTTTGGAATGAGCGGCCTTTATTACCATTGAATCGAGACCATCGGCACCACCGAGGACAAAAGCAAGACTGCGCGTCCCACTGTCTCTAAAATTAGCTTGCCAGCGGGCAAAATCATCGCTTGAAGGCGATTGACCCGTTTCATCAAGCGCAATGAAGGTCATACCCTCAAGACGCATCAAAAGCGAACGACCTTCCTCGGCCTTTCGATCGGCTGCCCGTGCAGCGCGACTTTCAGGAAGCTCGACCACGTCAAACCCGGTAAAGCCAAGCGTTTTCCCCAAATCACGAGAACGCTCCAAATATCGTATGATTAAAGAACGCTCGGGGCCTTCTTTTAATCGACCGACTGCAAGGAGCGTAATCTTCACCGTGAAACGATCAAGAAACGCCGCGCTCGGCCGGGCGATCCGATCCCCACATCTTCTCTAGGTTGTAGAAGCTACGAACTTCTGGCCTGAAGACGTGCAAGATCACGTCACCAGCATCGATAAGAACCCAGTCGCAATGCGGCTGCCCCTCTACACGTATACCGGTATGACCATGTTGCTTAAGCATTTCAATGACTTGATCCGCAATTGCGCTAACATGACGATTAACGCGACCCGTGGTGATTACCATGGCGTCTGCGAGTGTCGTCTTGCCTGCCAGATCAATTACGATCGTTTGTTCGGCCTTTGCATCCTCAAGCGTTTCAAGGATGCTGGACAGCATGTCGCTCCGTTCAACCGACTTGGCGGCAAGGGCGGAGGGCCGGGACTTCGTTGTCGCGGCACGCGAAATCTGTTGTGTCAGTGTCGTCACCTTCGAGGTTTCATCCCATTATCAGGACAAATCAATGATGCCTGATCCAGCGTCATTTTTCAACCTAATCCTTATCGTGGGAGGTTTTATGACGTTTCCTTAACTCGGTCGAAGACAGCTCGGAGCGGCGGCCATGAAAAAAAATCCAAGCCGGCTTTTTGCTCAATACAAGCTGTTTGGCACGATGTTCAGACCATCGGAATGCACCAAATGCCAAGGCAGCATGAGCGTGAGTGGCCGATAGCGTAGAGCCTGGCCGATCAAAAACGGCAATCGGCATCAAATTGAGAATGTCGCGCCAACGGGCCCAACGATGAAAGCCCACCAAATTATCTGCGCCCATGAGCCATACAAAATGAACACCGGGATGGCGCAAATGCAACCAAGAAAGGGTATCGTACGTAAAGCGGGTACCGATCGCGTCCTCGAGCAAGGTCACGCGGATCCGGGGATGATCCGCCATTGATGCCGCCTGCTCCATTCGGCTTACGCCATCGGGCAATCTCGAATTATCCTTCAGAGGATTGCCCGGGGTCACCAGCCACCAGACCTGATCCAACCCTAACCGCTTGAGAGCCATCAAGCTGATCAAGCGATGCGCGGCATGAGGCGGATTGAATGAGCCCCCCAACAGACCGATGCGCATGCCACGTTCATGCGGCGGCAAAACAGGTGCAGGGCGAGGATTTTTTATCCGTTTCATTGCGCAATACTTGCTGAACTTTGGAAGCTATTCAATCTGTGCCTGCAAATTGCAACTCGTAGAGCCGCGAATAGACGCCAGTTTTGGCTAATAACTCTTTGTGTTTACCCTGTTCTACCACCCGCCCCTGATCAAGTACGTAGATTGAATTAGCACTCGCGACCGTTGCCAAACGATGAGCAATAATCAACGTCGTGCGTCCGCTCATTAAACGTGCCAATGCCTCTTTAATCGCTGCATCTGATTCCGCATCCAATGCCGATGTAGGCTCGTCGAGCAATAAGATAGGCGCATCTTTCAGGAACGCGCGTGCAATTGCAATTCTTTGGCGCTGGCCACCCGATAATTTGCCGCCAAACTCTCCGACAATTGTCGCATAGCCTTCAGGGAGCGCTGAAATGAAATCATGGGCTGCAGCCTTTCGTGCAGCCTCCATCATATCGTGTTCACTTGCACCGGGACGGCCACGCATGATGTTTTCTGCAATCGTACCTTCAAATAAAAAGACGTCCTGACCAACAAGCGAAATATGATCATAAAGCGATGCTACCGATATATCGGATAGTGATTGCCCGTCGATGATCACACGACCCGTTTGCGGTGACCAAAATCGCATGATCAAATTAAAAATGCTTGACTTGCCACTTCCGGACAAACCAACAAGGGCGGTAATTTCTCCACTTTTAGCTTGCAAATTGATATCATGAAGCACCGGCGATTCTGGATCGTATCCGAAAGAAACAGATGATAAGGCAATGTTACCCTTGGTGATGCGTAAGGGCTCTGCATCCGCGCGATCTATCGTCGATGGCGGCAAGTCAACCAACTCATATAACATACGAACACCAACCGCTGATGCCGCGAGCGATAAATGCAGACGTGCCAAGCGACGTGCCGGTTCCGTCATCATCAATAATGCGGTAATAAACGAGAAAAATTCGCCGGGCGTAGCCCCCTCATTGATCACGCGCCAACCACCATAAAAAATCACGCTTGAAACGGCGATGCCCCCTAATGTGTCGATCAAGGGTACGGTTATCGCTTGCACGCCGACCATACGGTTTGATAATTTTTCAACCGCAGCAACCGAGCCAGCCATACGTTGGCGCATCGTATCTTCGAGCCGGAACGCTTTAATAACACGAATGCCGTGGATTGTTTCTTGAATCGTTGCAACTGTTGCTGCCACCGAACGGACTTCGTTTCCAAACAAGGTTCGGACACGCCGCAAGAGCTGCGTAATTACCCCGAATAAAACGGGTAAACCGATAAGCGCTATACCCGTCAAGACAACATCTTGCGAAAGCATTACAAATAATAGACCAGCAACCGTCAAGAGATCTCGACCTAAAGACGTCGCTATGAGATTAAGCGCGGAACTCGCAGCCTGCGCATTATAGGTTATACGGGTTACCAGATCAGACGATGGGCTATTTTGAAAAAAAGGTACGTCTTGTGCGAGAAGTGCATTGAAAATTTTTCGTTGGGTTGATGCTACAATTGCATTTCCAATTCGTGCTAAAATGACTTCCTGCCCGTAGGATGCAAGACCTTTAACGATATAAATAAGGGCTACACTTCCACAAATTAGAAGCATCATGCGCGCATCGCGATCGATAAAAACCTTATTAATTAAATCGCGCATAATCCATGCGCTAAATCCGGTAGCTGCTGCGACCAAAGCCATACAAAAAATAGCAATCGCATAACGCGGAAGAAAAACGCGCATATTTTCTGCAACCAGCCTTTTAAGCACGCCGAAATCACTAACAAGCGTTCTCAAGCTTGGTTTTTCAGACATGATTTAATCCCGTTGCTTGTCTTGGCAGCACCAACCGCAATCCACCTCTGATCCATGAAAAACTACTTTGCTTCACGCGTAAGCCTCGGCCATTAATTTATTCGAACTATTTTCAATCTGATCTTGTACAAGAGTGAAAAAATCGTTTCGTTTAAGCCCGGGCTGAATGGGCGGCATAATATCAACAATTATAGTTCCGCGCTTCAGCTTCATTGAGCGACGAGGCCAATATATGCCGGAATTAAGGCCAATTGGAACGCAAGGTACGTTGAGACCTTCATAAAGCTTTGCAACACCAAACCGATAAACAGGCGGAGCGCCAGGCGGACGGCGCGTTCCTTCCGGAAAAACGAGAATCTGGCGGCCGCCATCGGCATGAATTTCACGATCAGCGGCTCTGGTTAACTTAATTAAAGCGCGGGATCCATCCTTGCGATTAATCGGCACATTGCGCATTTTATAAATAAACCAACCAAAAAACGGAATGAATGCAAGCTCACGCTTAAGGATGAAACAAGGATCATCAAACAATCCAAGCAACATAAATGTTTCCCAAACCGATTGATGCTTCACTGCTACGAGAAGGGGGCCCTTAGGGATATTTTCGCGCCCACGAAATTCGACGCTAATTCCGCCAACAACACGACAGAGCCAAAGAAAGTATCGACCCCAACTGCGCGCTAGAATCGTTACGGCGCTACGGGGCAATATCAACACAATAAGGCCGATCAGCATAAAAGCGATCAGACTCAAATAGAGTGCTAACATGAAGAAAACGGCCCTTATTGGCATAGGATACCTTCAATACTTTTTCTAAAAGAGCGATCGGTTCGTTGACCATGCTTGATAGAGCGCACCTGAAATGCCATCAAAACATCGCCATGATAATTGCTTGTTTTCATTAATTTGATGCTAAATTCAATGGTACGCGCTCAAGCAAGCATGCCAATTGTACGATAAACGGTTATACGCGATGCCAAACCTGCCACTATTCCTACCAGCGCAATAACGCCAAACGTCGCGCAAACGGTTTGCCAGTCGAGAATTGACATTTCCGATAGCCCAGAAAATTGAAGCCCATCCGGTATCAATATGGATAATTTGAGCGTTAAGACCAGCAAAAGGGCGGCGCCCCCTCCTAGTAGGCCGCCTCGTACGCCCAATACAGCAAAATGGCTCTGAAATTGACCGGCAATATAGTGATCATCGGCACCAATAAAATGTAAGACCTCGATGATTTCGCGATTGCCAGCCATGGCTCCTCTAGTCGCAAAGACGATCGTTAGCCCTGTCGTCAGGACGACGAGAAGAAGAGCCCCAAAGGACGCGGTTAAAAATAAATTAGAAAGATGACCTAATCGCTTGGTCCAGGTCCGGTGATCATCGAGGCTTGCACCAGGGACTGCATCAGCAAGCGCCCTTCCAACCAAATTTAGGTCAGGGGGCTGATGGGTATCGATTTGGACGGTAATTAATCGGGGTATTGGCAAACTTTCGATTGATGATGCTGAACCCAACCATGGTTCTAGAAGTTTAGCGGATTCTTCTCGGCGGAGCACTTTCACCGACGTAATGCCGCCCGTACCGCGCAATATGTCACTGGCACGAACAATATCGGCATCAATGGATCGGCCCGCCTGCGGCTTTAGCTGGACCGTCACTTCGGACGCCATCATAACTTGCCAGCGCATCGCAGTCGCTGCAGTGAGCTGAGCCGCACAAGCCGTCAGAGCCGCTAAAAAGGTCAAAATTGCAATAACGGCGACAAGTGCACGATCGGTAACTTGATCAGCTGCCACCAAGGGATCCCGTCCGAAAAACGGCACAAAACGACTAAAGGCGCTCAATATGCCGGATCGACTAAAGCGATTTTCAGCCATCGCTCGCCTCAACATATAGACGGCGATCCGCTAAAATGAGCCGTCGCGCTCCTTCGATTTGGTCCATTAGGCCCAGATCGTGGGTGGCAATCAAAATGGCGGTACCGGAACGGTTCATTTCGACAAATAACCGTAGCAGGCGACGGGCCAAGGATGGATCGACATTACCTGTCGGCTCATCGGCCAAAAGCAGCTCTGGCTGCGCGACAAGCGCGCGTGCAATCGATGCGCGCTGTTTTTCGCCGCCCGAGAGGATCGGCGGTTTAGCGTGAATCAGCTCCCCCAAACCAACCCAATTCAACAATTCCGTCACTTCGGCTCGATAGGTGACCTCGTCACGGCCTTGGACCTTTAGAGGAAGCGCGACATTTTCATAGGTTGTAAGATGATCAAGAAGGCGAAAATCCTGAAAAACAATGCCCATCCTGCGGCGAAGAGCGGTTAATCCATCTTTTTCGAGCAGGCTGGTGTCTTGTCCAAACAAAACAACTGTTCCGCGCGTTGGTTTAAGAGCCTGCATGATCAGGCGTAATAACGTCGTCTTTCCGGTGCCAGATGCGCCAGTTAAAAATTGGAACGACTGAGGCTCAATCGAAAAACTGACATCCGTGAGCGTTTCCGCCCCTACGCCGTAACGCAAACCAACATTTTCAAACCGGACAAGCTCCCCGGCGGAGCGATAAGGAAAAGCCTGCAAAGAACCTTCAACCTTCTTTAAGGTCGTGAGCGCATAATGTGGATTGAAACTGACTTCAATCCCGTTGGAGCACCATAGCTGATTCGCCATGTTGATCGTCTGTCCAAATTGTACCCGATCTTATCTTGTTCGCGCTACAGAACTCAGCCAGTCCGGCCGGCTTGTGAAATGTGGCGCTTGCCAAACATCTTGGCGACCTGATGAAGTTGATAGTAAAGCGACAGAAATCAACGAAATTCCCATAAAAACGAATGATTTTTCAGCCTCAACTAATCCGAAAGAGCTAAGTCCAAGCAAAAAGCGCCCCTTTTTACGCCTTGTCGCGTTAGGAGCAACGGCGGCGGCCATGACAGGCCTAACGGTTGTGGTCCTAAATGATCGCGCTGAATCCATTTTTAATCGCGCAATCAGTTGGATTGACGCCTTTATTCCGGGCAAAGGGCTTCAGGGCATCTCATTTACCAATATTAAAACGTCCATTGATGCTGATCGCGGCGAGACCTC
>DAIOVR010000024.1:0-5760 GCA_036758905.1 Beijerinckiaceae bacterium
GATCCGTTGAAAATTGGTCGCGTGATTGCGCGTCCGTTTATCGGTTCAAAGGAAGTAGGGTTTCACCGTACGGGCAACCGCAAAGATTTCGCCATTCCGCCACCCGACAACACCATCCTTGATCGCGCGGCTGAAGCACAACGCGACATCGCTACCATCGGCAAAATCGGCGATATTTTCACCCATCGCAACACGGGGCGCGAAGTCAAAGCCAATGGCAATATGGCGCTCTTTGATGCGATGCTGCCGGAAGTGGATCGCCTCGCCGATGGCGGTTTAATGTTTGCCAATTTCGTCGATTTCGATTCCGAATTCGGTCATCGCCGCGATGTGGCGGGCTATGCCGCCTGCCTAGAAGCCTTTGATCGCCGATTGCCCGAGCTAGAGGCGAAACTCAAACTAGGCGACCTCGTCATCCTCACCGCCGATCACGGCAATGACCCGACATGGCAAGGCACCGATCATACCCGCGAACATGTCCCCATTCTTTGCTTCGGTCCCGGCCTCGCCCCGCAAGCGCTCGGCGGCCGTCAAAGCTTCGCGGATATCGGCGAGAGCGTCGCCCAGTGGCTCGATCTGCCAACAGGCGAACATGGCAAAGGCTGGGTTTAACCTTTCCCGTCCTTGCGAGCGAACGCGAAGCAACCCAGCTGATGCTGACGGAAGAAGTGGGCAGGAACCGCAGCAGCATAAAAATGCTCGTTAACTGGATTGCTTCGCGTTCGCTCGCAAGGACGACACTCACCATCAATCGCCCCTTTATAATTTAGGTGGAAAACGTCCCCTCCCTAAGCCCCTTGCGTGAATTGCGGATCGTCAGCGGCGGACATACGGCCTAAACTGGCTTCATTGAAAAAATCCCGTGAGGCAATCATGCAAGGCGTTACCGTTGTTGATCATCCGCTCGTGCAGCACAAACTGACCTTGATGCGGGATAAGGACCGTTCAACAACGAATTTCCGTCAGCTCTTGAACGAAATCGGCATGTTGCTTGCCTATGAGGTGACGCGCGATTTGCCGCTTGAGCTTGTCGAGGTGGAAACCCCGCTCGAAAAAACCATGAAGCCGATGATTGCCGGTAAAAAGCTCGTCTTCGCGCCCATCTTGCGCGCGGGCGTTGGCTTTCTCGACGGTATGCTGAACCTCGTCCCTTCGGCCCGTGTGGCCCATATCGGGCTCTATCGCGACCCGGAAACGCTAACCGCCGTCGAATATTATTTCAAAGCCCCGAGCGATGTAGCCGAGCGCATGGTGATTGTGATGGACCCGATGCTCGCCACCGCCAATTCGGCAATTGCCGCGGTCGACCGCCTCAAAGCCCGCGGCGTCACCGATTTGCGCTTTGTATGCCTGCTCGCCGCCCCTGAAGGCATCGCCAAATTCACAGCAGCCCATCCGGATGTGCCGGTCTGGACAGCGGCGATTGATAGCCATTTGAACGACCACGGCTATATCGTGCCAGGCTTGGGAGATGCAGGAGATCGGATGTACGGGACGAAGTAAGGGGCTGACAGCTTACTTTTGCGCTGCAATCCATTCCTTCAATGCAGCATCAACGCGCGTTTGCCAGCCTTTTCCTGTACTGCGAAAATAATCCAGTACCTCCGGCGAAAAGCGGATCGAGCGCAATTGTTTTGGGTTCTCCGATAAAGGCCTTCCACCACGCTTGGCTTTCGCAAACCAAGCATCGTTCAACTCAACTGTATCCGGATCATTCGCAATGCCAGCATTGATCGCAGCGTCTTCCTGAGGCGTCGAAAGTTCGAACCTGCGCCCCGTTCTAGAAGTGAGCGATATAGGCTTTGATTTCCCGGTCATTGGCTTTCCTCAACGAAATAATCCGACGATAGGAACCCCGGTCGGTATAGACAACAACGAAGAGCCGTCTGCCCATCGGGGCAATCGCAATCATGCGCTTTTCACCATAGGCCTTGCGCCGGTCCTCGCTGATCAGCGCCTCCTCCCACACCAGATGCTCGGCCTCGGACAGGGAAGTGCCGTGCTTTTCCTGATTAAGAACATCTTTTGCGGGATCAAAGCTGATCACTAGTCGCATTCTGATAATCCAAGCGGCTCAAAAAATCAAGTATTTGTAGCTACAAAAACTAACTTAAGATACGCAGGTAATCAGATTGACGGTGTGCCTTTAACGTAAGCCCTACCCCATCGCCTCGGCCCGATAAGGATGCGCCGGATAAACCCCCAAAATCTTCACCTCGCGCGAGAAGAACTCAAGCTCTTCCAGCGCGAGTTTCAGATTGGGATCGTCCGGATGCCCATCCACATCGGCCAAGAATTGCGTGGCTGAAAACGAGCCATCGACCATATAGCTTTCAAGCTTGGTCATATTCACGCCATTGGTCGCAAAGCCGCCTAATGCTTTGTACAAAGCGGCGGGCACGTTCCGGACGCGGAACAGGAAGGTCGTCACCGTCGGGCCATTGTTCGGCTTAGCCCATTTCGGCTCTTTTGAAAGCACGATAAAGCGCGTCGTATTGTTTTCCGAATCCTCGACATTTTCCGCTAGCGTCTCAAGCCCGTAAATTTTTCCGGCCAATGCGGTGGCAAGCGAGGCGCGGGTTTTATCACCCCATTCGGAGACTTCGCGCGCCGAGCCTGCCGTGTCGCCCGCAATCACCGCTTTAAGCCCATGCTGACGGATAATCTTGCGGCATTGCCCCAGCGCATGCACATGGCTGTGCACGCTTTTCAAATCCTCAATCTTTGTTCCCTTGACGCCAAGCAATTGAAAATGAATCGGCAGAAAATACTCACCAATAATATGCAGGCCCGATTGCGGCAGGAAATGATGGATATCGGCCACGCGCCCCGCGAGTGAATTCTCAATCGGGATCATGCCGAGGGTTGCGGTACCATCGATGATCGCGGCGAAGGCATCTTCAAACGAGGCGCATGGGAGCGGTGTCCAGTCCGGGAAAACATCGCGGCAAGCAATATCGGAATTGGCACCCGGTTCGCCCTGATAGGCAATCAATTTATTCTCAGTCATTTCTCAATGCACCTTAGGGCGGTTAGCAAGTATGGCACGTGCGCGTTCAAGATCATGCGGCGCGTCAACGCCCAGCGGTACATCATCCACCAAGGCAATGTCGATCCGCATTCCGGCTTCCAGCGCACGGAGTTGCTCGAGACGTTCCCGAATCTCCAGCGGAGAGGGTGGCAGCGAGACGAACCGCTTCAGCGCCGTCCGCCGCCAGGCATAGAGCCCGATATGGTGATAAAGCGGCCCCGGCCCTGTCGGTGCGGTGGCGCGGGTAAAATACAGCGCCCGCATCAGCCCAGGCGCTATTTCGGAGCACACGGCTTTGACCACATTCGGGTCGGTCTTTTCTTCTTCGCGATGGATTTCCACCGCCAAGGTCACAATATCGACTTCCCGGTTGGATAAAGGCGGCACCGATGCGGCAATCGCGCGCGGGTCAATGGTTGGCAAATCGCCTTGGACATTGACCACCACATCATGCCGCCCCTCGGGGTCAAAGGCTTCAACGGCCTCAAAAATCCGGTCCGAGCCGGAGGGATGGTCAGCGCGGGTTAAAACAGCAATTCCGCCCACTTTTTCGATCGCCGCGATAATTTCTGGCGTATCGGTGGCCACCACCACGGGTCCGAGGCCCGTTTCCATCGCGCGCCGCCAGACATGCACGATCATCGGCTCGCCCCCAATATCGGCCAAAGGCTTGCCGGGAAGACGGGTGGAGGCCATGCGGGCGGGGATCAAAATGACAGGATCAGACATCAGATTTTCTTGTTTTGGTTACCGTTAACGTAAAAAAGAGCAGAACTGATAAAAAGTATCAGCTGGAAATCGCTTATACGAGTTGCCAAGACCGGCGCAAAGCGGGTAATCGGGTGCGATAGAAATTTTGGGTGGTCCGTCTCAGTGGGGCTACCCGTCACTTGGCCGCGAATTGACATTGTCGGAGCTTCGGAATGGACTCGTTTGAACTCAACAAAATCACTGGTGCCATTCTGGGCGTCCTGTTGCTTGTAATGGGAACCGGCATTGTCGCCGAGGGCATCTTTGCCGGCCCAAAGGTCAAGGTCGAGGGTTATGAGCTTCCGGGCGGCGAAGCCAAGGAAGCGGCCCCCGCTGCTGAAGCCAAGGCTGGCCCAGCCGACGCGCCTATCGCTGAACGCCTCAAAGTGGCCGATGCCAAGCGCGGCGAAGCTGGCGTAAAGGCTTGCCAAGCCTGCCATAATTTCGAAAAGGGCGCGGCCGCCAAGGTTGGCCCAGCGCTCTACGGCGTTGTTGATCGCGTCAAGGGCTCGGCTGCAGGCTTTAACTACTCGGCTGGCTTGAAGGAGCGTAATGGCAAAGGCGAGAAGTGGGATTACGCCTCGCTTGACGCCTTCATCACCAATCCAAAGGCTTACATTGCAGGCACCGCCATGGGCTATGCTGGCTTGGCGGACGGTGCCAAGCGCGCGGACATTATCGCCTATCTGCGTTCGCTCTCGGAAAGCCCATCGCCACTGCCATAATCGGTTTGGGTTGAAGCTTAATTCAAAAACGCTCCCTAACGGGGGCGTTTTTTTATGCAGATGGCGGTTGCCCCGCTTAAATCGACGACTTAGGGTGTCCCTATGACCGATCTCGCAAGCCTCATCCAGTCCGGCAGCCAAAATCTTTGGCTCTTCATCCCAAGCGCCATTTTACTCGGCGCCCTGCACGGGCTCGAGCCCGGCCATTCCAAAACGATGATGGCCGCGTTCATTATCGCGGTTCGCGGCACCGTCGGACAGGCTATTCTCCTCGGGCTTGCTGCAACGCTGTCGCATACCGCGATCGTCTGGATCATTGCGCTCGTAGGCTTGCATTTCGGGCAAGGTATAACGTCAGAATCAACCGAGCCCTATTTGCAAATCGCCTCCGGCGTTATCATCCTGGCCATCGCGCTGTGGATGGTCTGGCGTACTTGGCAAGATCGCCGTCCGCAGGATCATGGGGGGCATGGTTCACATGGCAGCCATGGACATCATGGTTCACACGGATCACACGGATCACACGGATCACATGGCTCGCATGGGGCACACGCCCATCACGATCACGACCATGATCACGCGGTGAGCGCATCGGCCCTAAACACTGAAGCCCTTCAACTCCCGGAAGATGCCTATTCAGACGCGCATGCTCGTATGCATGCCGAAGATATTCAGCGTCGCTTCGCAGGCCGTACCGCCACGACGGGACAGATTGTGCTGTTCGGCCTGACGGGCGGCCTCATCCCCTGCCCTGCATCGGTCACTGTGCTGCTCATCTGCCTACAATTGAAACAAATCACGATGGGCGCGCTGTTGGTGCTCTGCTTCTCGATCGGGTTAGCCGTGACCATGGTAACGGTTGGTGCAGCGGCAGCCTTAGGCGTCCGTCATGCCTCGGGCCGTTTCAAAAACCTTAGCCAATGGGCAGACAACGCGCCCTATCTCTCGAGCGCGTTGATTATTCTGGTGGGCCTTTACACGCTTTGGCTTGGTGTATCGGGTTTAAGCCATATCGCGGCTTAAACCGACTTATTCAGCCGCCTCCAAAGCCGCTTGCGGCGGCGTATATTTCAAGACCGGGCTTCTCGCTGCCCTTGTCTCGTCCATACGCCTTACAGGCGCATGATAGGGTGCACCTGTAAACCGCTCCGTCTCGCCGCGTTTCACCGACATTGCTAGGTCACGCAGCGTAGCAATGAAGAGATCAAGCGACGCGCGGCTTTCGCTTTCCGTCGGTTCGATCAACATCGCACC
>DAIOVR010000024.1:5860-8731 GCA_036758905.1 Beijerinckiaceae bacterium
CATATACGACAAGGCTCTCACATACATGCCCATCTGACCATGAAACGCGGTCATACGGCCAAATGCATGCGCGCCATGGTTTGACGCTTCCTCTTCGTTTTCGACGAGCTCAAAGCCTTCATCCGTATGCCGCACAAATGGTACGGGAGCAAAAGGCGCAAGCAGCTCCGAGAGCACCACCGGACCTGCGCCCGGCCCACCACCGCCATGCGGTGTTGAGAAGGTTTTGTGCAGATTGATATGCATCGCATCCACGCCCAAATCGCCGGGCCTTGCTTTGCCGACAATCGCGTTGAAATTCGCGCCATCCGCATAAAAATATCCGCCCGCCGCATGGATTGCGTCGGCAATGGCCACGACATCTTTTTCAAACAATCCGCAAGTATTCGGATTGGTCAACATAATCGCCGCCGTGTCAGGCCCTGCCAGCGAAGCAACAACGGCAGGATCGACCGTCCCATCCTCCCGCACAGGCACAGGCTTGACGATAAAATGGATGAGCGCCGCCGTGGCGGGATTGGTACCGTGCGCTGAATCAGGCACCAAGACAACATTGCGCGTTGCAGCTTCACCCTTGGCGGCAATCGCGGCCTTGATCGCCATCATCCCGCACAATTCGCCATGCGCGCCCGCTTTCGGCGAAAGCGCAACCGCGTCCATTCCGGTCAATTCCATCAACCAATGCGAAAGCGTATGCATGACCTCCAACGCACCTTGCACCGTAGAAACAGGTTGCAGCGGATGCACATCGCTAAAGCCTGGCATGCGTGCGATTTTTTCATTCAACCGCGGATTATGTTTCATCGTGCACGAGCCTAAAGGAAACAGGCCCGTATCGATGCCATAATTCTTTTGGCTCAGCCGCACATAATGCCGCATCGCTTCAGGCTCCGAGAGGCCTGGTAAACCGATCTCGCTTTTTCTTTCCAATCCCGCCAAGCGCGACTTGAAAGATTTGGGTGCTTCATAATCAACACCTGTTGTTTCAAGCCTTCCGGTTTCAAAAATCAAAGGCTCGATTTGCGAGAGGGCTTTATTGCCGGTGAAGGTTGGATGATCATTGTGTGTGGCATCACCCGGCGTTGTTGGGCGTCCTTGACGGTTCAACATTATAAAACCTCCTTCAAGGCATCGACAAAGGCTTGCCGATCCTCATCACTGTTCACTTCCGTATTGGCAACCAGCAGCACATCATCGAGGCCTGCTCTGGGCAGAAGCCGCGATACAGGCACACCGGCCATGACATGTTTTGACGCGAGCTGCTCAACAAGATGCGCTGCATTACCCGGTACCCGGACAGCGAACTCGTTGAAGAAGCTATTGTTCAAAACCGATACGCCTTTGATGGCGCTTAATTGATCAGCCAACATAACCGCGTTCGCATGATTGATTTCGGCAATACGCTTTAATCCCGTCTGTCCCAGCAAGGACATGTGAATCGTAAACGCCAAGGTACAAAGCCCCGAATTGGTGCAGATATTCGAGGTAGCTTTATCGCGACGAATATGTTGTTCGCGCGTCGATAAAGTAAGCACAAAGCCGCGCGTACCATCCGCATCAACCGTTTCGCCACAAAGGCGCCCGGGCATTTGACGGACATATTGTGATTTAGTTGCAAAGAGCCCCACATAAGGTCCACCAAAATTCAATGCATTGCCGATCGATTGGCCTTCACCCACCACAATATCGGCGCCCATTTCACCCGGCGGGGTAATGAGACCCAGCGACATCACTTCGGTAAACACCGCAATCAGCAACGCGCCATTTGCATGGCATTTATCCGCAATCGCACGAAGGTCGCGGAGATTGCCAAAAAAGTCAGGCGTCTGAACAACGACACAAGAAACCGTCTGATCGATTTGGCTCAGAATATCTTCGCTCGCCACCACATCTGGCGCCAATGTCACACATTCGGCTTGCGCCATATCCGAGAGCGTTTGAACCACATCGGTATAATGTGGATGAAGCCCGCCCGATAAAATCGCCTTGCTACGCTTCGTAATCCGGTGCGCCATCAGCACCGCTTCACCGCATCCGGTTGAACCATCATACATGGAGGCATTGGCCACATCCATGCCGGTGAGGGCCGCCACTTGCGTCTGGAACTCAAACAAATATTGCAAGGTCCCTTGCGCGATTTCAGGCTGATACGGCGTGTAGCTCGTCAAAAATTCCGAGCGTTGAATCAAATGATCCACCGTCGCAGGAATGTGATGCTTATAAGCACCTGCGCCCACAAAAAACGGCACTGATGATGCCGATATGGTGCGGGCAGACATGCGCCCCATCAAGCGCTCAACCTCGATCTCGCCTTTATGCAAGGGCAATTTTGGAAGATGCTTTAAAAGCTTGTTCGAAGGAATATCGGCAAACAAAGCGTCGATATGATCAACACCAATTTTAGCCAGCATACCCGCGCGATCATCAGACGTTAGCGGTAAATAACGCATAGCGTGTACTCCGAAATGATACTCAGTGAATCGAAGCGAGATAGGCTTTGTAATCAGCCTCGCTCATCAAGCCCGCCAATTCGGATGGATCGGACAGTTTCACCTTCATAAACCATCCTGATCCTTCCGGATCTTCATTGATGGCGCCCGGCTGCGCTTCAAGCGCTGAATTGATCTCGGCAACTTCACCGGAGACTGGCGCATAGACCTCGCTCGCGGCTTTTACGCTTTCGACAACGGCCGCCTCATCGCCTTTAGCGAGGATCTTGCCAAGCTTCGGCAATTCAACAAAAACGACATCGCCCAATTGGCTCTGCGCATAATCCGAAATGCCGACAATCGCGACATCACCATCAACGCGAATATATTCGTGATCTTTCGTATATTTTGTTTCACCCATCTGATGTTCCTTTCGTTTTTT
>DAIOVR010000024.1:8831-21759 GCA_036758905.1 Beijerinckiaceae bacterium
TAAAGGCATAGGCCCGCTTCAAGCCTCAGCGAATCACGCGCGCCAAGCCCGATGGGTTTGACTTCCGCATGCGCTAAAAGCCGCTCATTGACGGTCGCAACTTTGTCGGCGCGAACGGAAATTTCATACCCATCTTCACCCGAATAGCCCGAGCGCGAAATATGAACCGGAATGGCATCAAACAGCGTCGATACACCCGTCATAAACGCCATCTCATCAGCGCCCTTGCAATGGCGCGATAAAACCATTGCCGCTTCTGGTCCCTGCAGCGCAAGCAAGGCACGATGCTCGGCAATAACCAGTTTAATATGCGAAGGCAGATGCGCTTTAAGATGCGCAAAATCGGCGTCTTTGCACCCGGCATTGACGACGACCATCAAGGTGCCGTCTTCATCCGGATCAGCCGAACGCGTCACCATAATATCGTCGAGCACGCCGCCTTCCGCATTGAGGAATTGCGAGTAGCGTTGCTGGCCGGGCTTGAGGTCAAGGATGTCGGCAGGAATCAGCGTTTCAAGCGCGCGTGCGACCGTTTCATGATCGCGACCGATCAGAAAACATTGGCCCATATGGGAAACATCAAACAGGCCCGCATGGGTGCGCGTCCATTGATGCTCGGCAAGGATACCCTCCTTGTATTGGACGGGCATATCATAACCCGCAAACCCCACCATGCGCGCGCCAAGGCTCACATGGCGATCGTGCAAAGGGGTACGACGAAGAGGGGTAGTATCGGTTTGAGGCTCGCTCATCAGGTGCTCCGAACATAGACGACGTCGCAGCCGGACCTTGACGATCCGTGCAACGCCCCCTCTGTCCCATAACCTGAGAGATTTCCCGCCGCAGCTTTTAAGCTCCAAGGGTTACGCCCGTCGGTGGGATCAACCGTAAAGTTGATCCGCTTTCCAGAGTGCCAGCTCCTCGCGGTCCTTTTGCCTGAGCGTTTCCGGGGCGGTTGCGCCTTCGGCACCGGCTGGTCAGGCTTTCGCCCGACGCCGACTTCTTCCGCGAGGATCATTCGGCGACGTTAAGATTACGCCGCCCGATCGGCATGTCAACCTATGTTGACGAATTATTAGCCCTTGAACCCAACCGTCACGGCCAAATCGCCAATGCCCGGTGGGACTTTGATGCCGTCTTCGATAATCCGGAACTGCGCCTGCTCTTCATCGGCAGGAATAATAACTTTTGCGGTCGTTGCCCGCGTAGCAACAATTTTATCACCCCGCGTGAACGTAATGGTAACAGGAGCAGATGCTGGGCCCGGCTTTCCGGCTGTCCCGATCAACGCCAAACCTTCAATGCCCACTTTAAAGACCACCGAATCACCCGCTGCCGCGCATTCCCGTGCGACATTCTTAATGGTGAACTGAGTTTTCACGGCTTTCGCATCGCCTTGGCGAAGATTGGCGCCGCCTTCCCTGATCTCAACCTGAGGGCACTCAACCTCGGCAACAGGCGCAGGAGCAGCCGCAACGACAGGTGCAGGTGCGGGCGCAGCACCAAAAAGCCCCGAAAACATACCGCTGCCTGAAGGCGCCTGCCCTTGCGAGGCTCCGCCGCCCATGCAAGCGGTCAATGCTAAGGAAACAGGTAACACCACACATACCGCCCGTAAGGACTCGATCCATTTATTCTGCATGTTTTGGCTCCCACAAAGCAATTTGGCCCGACCCTATAGTCCAATTACTGCAATTTTACTAAGCCGTTGGCAAAACCCGTTAGCTTGATCGGAATACCCACCCCGTCATCGGGTGCCGGAAAGACCACAAAAAGCGCCGTATCTCCGGTGCTAAAGCGGTTAACGAGCGCCTCATCCATAACGACTTCAGCCAAACACCCATTGGCTAGACACCGCATAAAGCCCGTCCGGCCAATATCCGCCCTATCGATTTTAAGTCCAAGCCCCGATGGCAAAATCACGCCAAGCGGCACGACAACCCGCAAAATATAGCCGCCTGCGGGATTTCTGAGCACAATGACGACCATTTGTATGTTGGGTCGATCTTCTGCGGAGACGTTTTGAACAAGAACGCATTGCTCGCCTGCAGCTTGCGCATTGCTTTCGCACCGCAACGCCCAATCCCCGAAGACGCCTTTGACGGCTGGATCAAAGGCCGCGCCGGCCGCTCGCGCATCATTTAGCGCCGAAATGCACAGAAAAGCCGTAATAATGCTCAAACTGACCCGTATCTGGGCAAAAAAGGGCATATGTCGGCACTCCAGAAGCCAAAATAATGAGGGTCAGAACTACGTCGAGCTAGGCCCAACTGTCAAACCGTCTACCAAGCTTCAGGTAACCTTATTTGTCGCAAGACAGCATGTCGCGGGTTAAAAACACCATTTTATACCTTCATACACGTTGCGCTTTGGGCGTCTTTGTGATTTTTGAAGGCGGAATTAGGGCTTTGCTGCCGGGCTTCCCCGGACTGCGCCCATCCAATCCCGGTTTTGACGGGGATTGAGGGGTGCAATGGCCCGAAGGTGCGTTCAAGGAGAAGAGACGATCATGATCCGTTGGAGAAATGGCGCTGCGGCTTTAGCAGCCCTCACAGCCGGCTTTGTCAGCGAGGCTTTTGCCGGTACCGGACAGCCTTCACCATGGCAGGTGGGAATGCAAACGCCGGTAACGGAGTCTGCGATCTTCCTAAACAATATGCATGATGGCGTGAACATCGTAATCGCGCTGATCTCTCTCTTTGTATTGGCTTTGCTGATTATCGTTATCTTCCGCTTCAACGAGAAGGCCAACCCGGTTCCGTCCAAGACGACGCATCACACGGGCCTTGAAATCGCGTGGACCCTTATCCCCGCCCTGATCCTCGTCGGTATTTCGATCCCTTCGTTCCGCCTTCTGAAAATGCAGATCGAGCTTCCAAAGGCCGACATTACGGTCAAAGCCGTAGGTCATCAGTGGTATTGGTCGTATGAATATCCGCAAGATCAAGGCGGCGGCTTCGGCTACGACAGCTATATGCTCGACCCAGAAGGCGCCAAGAAGGCGAATCAACCCAACCTTCTCGCCGTTGACAATGAACTGGTGCTTCCAGCGGGTAAAACCGTTGTTGTTCAGGTTGTTGGCCAAGACGTCATCCACAATTTCGCCGTGCCATCCTTTGGCATTCGTATGGATGCGGTTCCTGGCCGCTTGAACCAGACTTGGTTCAAGACGGATGTTGAAGGCCTCTATTACGGCCAGTGCTCGCGCCTTTGCGGCGCTAACCATGCCTTCATGCCGATTGCTGTTCGCATTGTGAGCCCTGAGAAATACGCAGCATGGCTCGTTGATGCGAAGAAGAAATATGCCGATATCGACGCTAAACCGGTTCAGGTAGCAGCAGAATAAATCAGAAAAAGCCGCGGAATGGCTCAAATTCGGGCCATTTCAAAGGATTTTAAGTAAGCTTGGGAACAGATAAAATGGCAAACGCAGCAGCTGATCACGCTCACGGCCAAGACGTCCATCATCACGATGCACACGCCGATCATCCAACCGGATGGCGTCGTTGGGTCATGTCGACCAACCACAAGGACATCGGCACGATGTACTTGATCTTCGCGATCATCGCAGGATTGGTTGGCGGCTTCCTCTCGATCATGATGCGCCTCGAGCTCGCCGAGCCGGGCCTGCAATATTTCTCGAACCCGCAGACCTATAACGTGTTTGTCACGGGTCACGGTCTCATCATGGTGTTCTTCGTTGTCATGCCTGCCGTCATCGGCGGCTACGGCAACTGGTTCGTACCGTTGATGATCGGCGCGCCTGATATGGCGTTCCCGCGCATGAACAACATCTCGTTCTGGCTCCTCCCCGCCTCGCTCTCGCTGCTTCTGATCTCGCTCTTCGTTGAAGGCGCGCCGGGCTCGAACGGCTTTGGTGGCGGCTGGACCGTGTATCCACCGCTATCGACAATGGGCCACCCCGGTCCTGCGCTTGATTTCGGTATTCTTTCACTCCATTTGGCCGGTGCGTCGTCGATCCTTGGTGCAATCAACTTCATCACCACGATCTTGAACATGCGCGCTCCGGGCATGACGATGCATAAGATGCCGCTCTTTGCTTGGGCGCTTCTTGTCACGGCTTTCTTGTTGCTTCTCTCGCTCCCAGTGCTTGCTGGCGCGATTACGATGCTTCTAACCGACCGCAACTTCGGCACCTCCTTCTTCGATCCGACGAATGGCGGCGACCCGATCCTTTATCAGCATCTCTTCTGGTTCTTCGGTCACCCTGAAGTGTACATCATGATTTTGCCGGGCTTCGGCATTGTCAGCCACATCATCTCGACCTTCTCCAAGAAGCCAATCTTCGGCTATCTCGGCATGGCCTATGCCATGGTCGCCATCGGCGCGGTCGGCTTTATCGTGTGGGCGCATCACATGTACACCGCAGGTCTCGCACTCAACACGCAGCGTTACTTCGTGTTCGCTACGATGGTGATTGCGGTGCCAACAGGCGTGAAGATCTTCTCGTGGATCGCAACCATGTGGGGCGGCTCGATCCGCTTCTCCGCTGCGATGCATTGGGCGATGGGCTTCATCTTCCTCTTTACGGTGGGTGGTGTGACGGGCGTTGTTCTTTCCAACGCTGGTCTCGATCGTAACCTGCACAATACCTATTACGTCGTGGCCCACTTCCACTACGTGCTCTCGCTCGGTGCTGTGTTCTCGATCTTCGCCGCTTGGTATTACTGGTTCCCGAAGATGAGCGGCCGCATCATTCCTGAGTGGATTGGCAAGCTGCACTTCTGGGTGGCCTTTATCGGCGCAAACATCCTGTTCTTCCCGATGCACTTCACGGGTCTTGCAGGCATGCCACGCCACTATGTGGATTATCCGGAAGCCTTCGCTGGCTGGAACAAGATCTCGTCCTATGGCTCGTATATCTTCGCCTTCGGCCTGTTGATCTTCTTCTTCGGCATCTTCAAGGCCTTCATGAGCCCTGTCCGCGCTGCCAATAGCCCATGGGGTGAAGGTGCTACGACGCTTGAGTGGAGCCTGACTTCGCCTCCTCCACACCATCAGTTCGAAACCCTGCCCCATATTTCGGGCGACGGTCACTAAGATCATTCCTGCCCGCATCATCCGATCCGGGCAGGATTACCAAGTTTAAGTGAACGACCGGCATTCCCGGTCGTTCATCCGTTTAGACCACCAAGGAGTTTGCTCCGTTATGTCGCTCGTAACCGATCGTCTCTATGAAGAAGCGCCTCGCCCGCTTGTATCGCAGGGAACAGCGCGCGATTTTTACGAGCTTTTGAAGCCACGGGTGATGCAACTCGTAATCTTCACTGCGCTGGTTGGCATGTTAACCGCGCATGAGCCGATCAATCCCATCATCGGTTTCGCAAGCATCCTCGCCATTGCCATTGGTGCAGGCGCCTCCGGCTGTCTGAACATGTGGTATGACGCGACCATCGATGGCCTGATGGAACGCACCTCGAAACGCCCTATCCCCTCAGGCGCGATTGCCCCGGGCGAAGCGCTCGCTTTCGGCATGACCTTATCGGTCGGATCGGTGCTGTTTTTAGGCCTGATTACCAATTGGTACGCCGCTGGCTTTTTGGCCTTCACGATCTTCTTCTACGTCGTCGTTTACACGATGTGGCTCAAGCATTGGACCGTTCAGAACATCGTGATTGGTGGCGCGGCTGGCGCGTTCCCTCCCATGATCGGCTATATGGCGGTCACAGGTTCGGTAAACCTCGAAACCTTCCTGCAATTCCTGATCATCTTTATCTGGACGCCACCACATTTCTGGGCGCTCGCGCTCGTCAAAAGCAAAGACTATGCGCGCGCGGGCGTACCTATGCTCCCCGTTATTGCCGGTGGCATTGAAACCCGCCGTCAAATCCTGATCTATTCGATCTTGCTTGCCCCAGTCGGCATGGCGCCTGCGCTGTTCGGCTATACGAGCCTCGTCTATCTCGCCATCTCGGCGGTGTCGGGCGGCATCATGATCTGGCTCGCTTATGATCTTTATCGCAAGCGTGAAGGCGATGCCGCGCGCAAGGCGTCGTATCGTTTGTTTGGTACATCGATCCTTTATCTGTTCGTGCTGTTCGCAGCCCTTCTCCTCGAAGAGATTGTTCCGATGATGATCCCGATGTTGATTGGGAGGAATTTGATTTGAACGAGCAGCCTTATCCTGAAGTGCCGAAGCTCACGCCGGAAGATCTGGCGAAGCAAAAGGCACGCTCCAAAGCTCTGGGCCTCGTGCTCGGTGCGTTGGTGATCCTGTTTTTCATAGTCACCATCGCTAAACTTGGCGGCAATGTCTGGAACCGGGAACTCTGATCCGATGGCAAATCCGGCCTCGCCATCCCAAAGCAATCGCAACCGCGCCACGCTTGTGGCTTGCGTCGCTGCGATTGGTTTGATGGTGGGTGCCGCTTACGCCGCCTCCCCGCTCTATCGCCTGTTTTGCAAGGTGACAGGATATGGTGGCACCACGCAGGTCGCTACCTCGGCGTCCGATTCCATCATGGATCGGACCATCAATATCCGGCTAGATGCCAATGTCTCAAATGGCCTCAATTGGAAATTCCAGCCTGAAAAACCCGTCATTTCGATCAAAATCGGCGAAACCGCGACCATTTTCTACCATGTTGAAAACCACGGAACGGTCGAATCGGTTGGCGTTGCCACCTATAACGTCCAGCCCGATCTCGCGGGCTCCTATTTCAACAAGCTGCAATGTTTCTGCTTTAGCGATCTGAAGCTAAAGCCGGGTGAAAGCCTGGATGTCCCGGTCGTCTTTTTCGTCGATCCGGCCATTGTTAAGGAACATGACCTCGCCAATCTCGATGAAATCACGCTTTCTTATACTTTCTTCCCTGCAAAGGCCGCAAAAAAGCCGGTTGCAGAGTTGACAGGAACGACTAAACCGCAATTGTAACGACCCGATAAGCTGCTCTGACGAGATCAGCCCAAATGGAGACCAAGACCATGGCCGATGCCCACGCCAAGAACCACGATTATCACATTGTCGACCCGAGCCCATGGCCATTTGTCGGCTCGCTCACCGCCTTCATCATGGCGGTCGGTGCGATCATGAGCATGAAGGGCCTTGCCATTGGCGGCCTAAAGGCCGGTCCCGTTCTCTTCGGCCTTGGCTTACTCGGCGTATTGTACACCATGGCCGCTTGGTGGTCCGACGTGATCAAGGAAGCGCAAGTCCGTGGCGATCATACCCGCGTTGTGCAGATGCATCACCGCTACGGCATGATCATGTTCATCGCTTCCGAAGTCATGTTCTTCGTGGCATGGTTCTGGGCCTTCTTTGACTCGAGCATTTATGCTGGCGAGGACAAGTCCTTCCTTCGTTTTGAATTCACGGGCGGCCATTGGCCTCCGCACGGCGTTGAAGTGCTCGATCCTTGGCACTTCCCGCTGATCAACACGCTTCTCTTGCTCACCTCGTCGACGACCGTGACATGGGCGCATCACGCGCTGCTTCACAATGACCGCGACGGCGTAAAGCAAGCGCTATGGCTGACCGTCATTCTCGCCGTTTGCTTCACGGGCGTTCAAGCTTATGAATATACCCACGCCGCCTTCGGCTTCGCTGGTAATATTTATGGCGCGACCTTCTTCATGGCGACTGGCTTTCATGGCTTCCACGTCATCGTGGGCACGATCTTCTTGGCCGTCTGCTTGCTGCGCGTCTATAATGGCGACTTCACGCCAAAGCAGCATCTTGGCTTCGAATTCGCCGCTTGGTATTGGCACTTCGTTGACGTGGTGTGGATGTTCCTCTTCATCTCCATCTATCTTTGGGGATCGCATTGGGGTGCGGCAGCCCTGCCCCACTAAGCAAAACACATGGTTTGAAAGGGGCGGCTCCGGCCGCCCTTTTTGTTTGAAGAGGCCAATTTCATCATGACCCGAGTACCTCATTCCCATCATGGCGGCGGATTAATGGCTGGCCTTCGTGGCCGTTGTCCGCGCTGCGGTGAGGGTAAATTATTCTCAGGGTTTATCGCGCTGGCGCCATCCTGTGAGTCCTGCGGGCTTGATTATAGCTTCGCCGATTCAGCCGATGGCCCGGCCATTTTCATCATGCTGATTGCAGGCTTTATCGTGGTCGGCGCAGCTTTGCTGACAGACGCCTATTATGAGCCGCCTCTTTGGCTGCTCGCTGCCATCTTTTTGCCTTTGATGGCAATTGTTAGTCTTGGCATGATCCGCCCCTTCAAGGGCATTCTTATCGCCTCGCAATTCCGGCACAAAGCCGAACAAGGCAAACTGGAACTTTAATCATGTCACCTGCGACGCGATCTTTAATCTTGCCGGGCGTGTTAACGGTCTTGGCCCTCATCGTGCTCGTCAGCCTCGGCACGTGGCAGCTCGTGCGTTTGGCGGAAAAAGAACAACAAACAGCCCAGATCGAAGCCTCGCTAACGGTAGCGCCCGTTCCGCTCCCGCCTCAGACCGAATGGGCCACGCTTAAACCAACGGACTATGATTATCGCCGCGTGTCGCTTTCGGGCACCTTCCAGCACGACAAAGAAGCGCTGGCTTTCGGCTTCATTTCGGTCGGTGTGCGCGGCGATACACGTGAAGGCTTTTTTGCTCTAACTCCGTTTGTGTTGGAAGATGGCTCAACCGTCATCGTCAATCGCGGCTTTGTTCCGCAAGAACTCCGCGCCCAAAGCTCACGCGCTGAAGGCCTGATCCAAGGCCCTATCACGATAACCGGTCTCATGCGCTCCCCTGAAAAGAAGGGCACTTTTACGCCCGAGGACGAGCCGGCCAAAAACATTTTCTTCACCATCGACCCGCTTTCGATTGCCCGAGCCCGCCAGGTCGAGCGCGTGGCACCCTTCATCGTCGATGCGGATAAATCACAGGTTCCCGGCCAGTGGCCCGAGGGTGGCCATACGATCGTGGCATTGGCCAATAACCATTTGCAATATGCGATAACGTGGTTTGCGCTTGCCTTAGGGCTCATGGGTGTGTTTTTCGTATTCGCCAATAACCGACTAAAACAAGACCGCTAATTCAGGAACGTCCCACCGTGACCAAGTCCCGCATGCTCCACGTCTCCACCCGCGGCGAAGCGCCAGAACTTGGCTTCTCCGATGCGCTTCTCGCAGGCCTTGCACGCGATGGCGGGCTTTATTGGCCAACGGCGTTTCCAAAACTATCCCATAGCGACATCGCGGCTTTAGCGGGCCGCAGCTATGCGGAAGTTGCCGAAACCATCATCGGCCATTTTGCCGACGATATTGATAAGACCGCATTTAGCAAAATGGTCCGCGAGGCCTATGGCACGTTCCGGCACGAGGCCGTCTGCCCGCTCGTGCAGCTCGGCGATAATCTCTTTGTGCTCGAACTGTTCCACGGCCCGACGCTCGCCTTTAAAGACGTCGCGATGCAGCTCCTCGGCCGCTTGATGGATCATGTGCTTGAGCAACGCGGCCAACGCGCCACGATAGTGGGGGCAACCTCAGGCGATACGGGCGGCGCCGCCATTGACGCGTTTAAAGGCTTGAAGCGCGTCGACATGGTGATCCTGTTTCCCGATGGCCGCGTGAGCGAAGTGCAGCGTCGACAAATGACAACGGTCAACGCCGACAATGTCCATGCGGTCGCCATTGATGGCACGTTCGATGATTGCCAAGCGCTTGTGAAAGCCATGTTCAATCATCATGCGTTCCGCGATCAATTGGGGCTATCCGGCGTCAACTCGATCAATTGGGCCCGCATCGTTGCACAGATCGTTTATTACTTCACCGCTGCCGTATCACTCGGTAGTCCACACCGCGAAGTCTCCTTCTCGGTTCCAACCGGAAATTTCGGCGATATTTTGGCAGGCTGGGTCGCCAAGCAAATGGGATTGCCGATCAAGCTTCTCACGATTGCGACAAACGATAATGATATCCTCGCCCGTGCCATGGCGTCAGGCCGCTATGAAATGACAGGCGTGAAGGCCACCACCTCGCCTTCGATGGATATTCAAATCTCGTCGAATTTCGAACGCATGCTCTACGAAGCGCATGGCCGTGATCCGGCAGCGATCCGCACTTTGATGGCGCAGCTTAATCAGTCCAAAGCCTTCACCATCGCGCCTGAAGCATTAGATCTTTTACGCCGTGATTTTTCAGGCATCGCCGCCAAGGAAGCAGCCGTTGATGCCGAGATGAAAGCTGTCTGGAACAACAGCGCTTATTTGCTTGATCCGCATACCGCGATCGGTGTTGTCGCAGGCCGACAGGAACTCGCAAAAGACAAGAACACACCGATGGTTGTATTAGGCACGGCGCACCCTGCAAAGTTCCCCGATGCCGTTGAACGCGCCACGGGCATTCGTCCCACATTGCCTCCGCATCTTTCCGATTTGTTGGAACGCACCGAACACTTTACGCGTCTTGCCAATGATCAGAAAACAGTCGAAAACTTTATCAAGGCGCATGTACGCGCCGCCAAAGGAGACGCCTCGCGTGTCTGACATTGATCGGATGGAAGCCGTTCGCATAACAACGCTTCCCAACGGGTTGCGTGTCGTTAGCGAACATATGCCGAGCTTAGCCACAACGGCGCTTGGTGTGTGGAGCGGCGCAGGTTCACGCCATGAACACGCCGAAGAACAAGGCCTCGCCCATCTTCTCGAGCATATGGCCTTCAAAGGCACCAGCCGCCGCAGCGCGTTGCAAATAGCGGAAGAAATCGAGGCCGTTGGTGGCGAGGTGAACGCCGAAACCAATACCGAATACACCGCCTATTATTCGCGTGTCTTGGGGCATGATTCAGGTTTAGCACTCGATATCATTTCGGATATTTTAACCGACCCGTCTTTTGATCCCGTTGAATTAAAACGCGAGAAAGGCGTGATCCTTCAAGAGATCGGTTCATATGAAGACACGCCCGATGAGGTTGTGTTCGATATGTTTATGGAAACCGCTTATGCGGGCGCGCCGATTGGTCGCCGTATTCTCGGCACACCCAAAACCGTCAAAGCACAAAACCGCGCCTCGATGCGGGGCTTCATGGACCGCACCTATCGCACACCGTCGATGGTCGTTTCAGCCGCAGGCGCGGTTGAACATGAGCAGATTGTCGAAGACGTCAACAAACGCTTTGACTCGTTCGGTCAAACCGCTGCGCCACAAGCGGAAGCAGCGACCTATCAGGGTGGCGAACAACGCCGCCAGCGTAAGCTTGAACAATCCCACGTCGTGTTCGGTTTCAAAGGCCTCGGTTGGAATGATCCCGATCATTACGCCATGCATGTATTTTCCAATTTACTCGGCGGCGGAATGTCCTCGCGTCTCTTCCAAGAAGTGCGTGAAAAGCGCGGCCTTTGCTACGAGGTCTATTCCTTCTTTTCGCCCTTCTCCGATTCAGGCGTCTTCGCCATTTATGGCGGCACAGGTGATGCGCAACTAAGCGATTTTGCACCCGTCGTTTTGGACACACTTGTCGCAGCCGCTGCATCGCCCACTGAGAGCGAAGTCGCGCGTGCCAAAGCGCAGATGAAAATGTCTTTGCTCACAGCGCTTGAATCCCCCGGTCGCCGTGCGGAACAAATGGCGCGTCATATACTGGCCTATGGCCGCGTCTTGCCGCGTCTCGAAATTATCCGCGCGATTGATGCGATCACCGTCGACGATGTAAGCCGCGTTGCCCAAGGTCTGGTCTCGGCGATGCCAACGCTGGCCGCCATTGGGCCGATCAAAAAGCTGATGCCCTTTGATGCCATTGCCGCGCGCATCGGCGCCCCCTCAACCAGCCCTCTTTAATAGCGAGCGACGCAATGGGGCTGTTTGATCGCTTTACCAATCCCGATAAGCGAGGCACCGAACGCGGCTTCGGCCTGATGATCCGGCCGCCGACGATGGATGATTTTCAACAATGGGCCGCGTTGCGCTCCGAAAGCCGAGATTTTCTCGTCCCTTGGGAACCCAAATGGGCCGATGATGATCTAACGCGTAGCGCTTATCGCCGTCGCTATTTCAACGATTCCGATCCTGATTTCCTGCACCCCTATTTCATCTTCGAGGAAAAAATGGGCACCCTCTTAGGCGGAATCAGCTTTGGCCATGTGCGGCGAGGTGTCGCACAAAGCGCGATGATGGGCTATTGGATGGGGCAACGCCATTCGGGAAAGGGCATTATGACCCACGCCGTACCCTTGGCTTTGCGTCAAGCTTTTGGGCCTTTGGGCTTCAGAAGGATCGAGGCAGGGTGCATTCCGCGCAATACAGCGTCCATTCGGGTGCTGGAAAACAATAATTTCATCCGCGAAGGTTATGCCCGCGAATATCTCTGCATTGCAGGCATATGGGAAGACCATGTGATTTATGCCCGCCTTAAAGCCGATAAAGGGCCAGCTTTTGCCAATCCTCCGGCCTCGCAGATCGGCCGTTAAGGTCAAACCCAATGATTTTATCTCGAAGACCGACGTGCTATAGAGCAGGTTCAGGTTCAAGGAAGTGTCGGCATTGAAGTTTTATCGACTAATTTATTTGCTGATGCTTCTTGTCGTTTGCTGTGCAGGCGATCGCGCCGCCTTGGCAGTAGACGTCGTGCGTGTGCCGCCCGAGGCGGAAGCGATCAACCTCTTGCCGTTTATCGATCCCCATCGCTCGGCAGGCGATGAAATTCTTATCTCAACTGCTCCTGGGGCCGATGGCATCGTCAGGCGCATCGCGGTTAAATCGAAGAATGAAGGCAGCCAGTCGGACTGGATCGTTTTCGCTTTAAAAAATGACGGTACCGATACACTTACCCGCTGGGTTGTCGCTCCCCATCAGCATCTCGTTGGTTCGGGCATTGTCTGGCCTGACCTTGGCGCAAGCCGTCTCACCAATCTTACCTCTAGCCAAGGCTCGAGTCCTGAAAAACAGTCCTCCGGTGAAGCGGATATTTTTCAAATTACGCTTGAACCCGGCGCCGCCGTCACCTTCGTTGCCGAACTCGCCAATGT
>DAIOVR010000025.1:0-21583 GCA_036758905.1 Beijerinckiaceae bacterium
CGCTCCCTGACGCGGTTTCGCCATCGAAGCTAAAAGCACCTGCGCGATATCGTCGACATGGATGCGGTTAAACACTTGCCCTTTTTTGATCACGCGTTGCGCGCGTTGATCCAGATTGAGGATCGGGTTTCGCCCCGGCCCATAAATCCCTGCCAACCGAAAAATCTGCGTCGCCTTGCCCGAGCGTGCGCCCAAGGCCAGCCATTCTTGCTCCACCTCGACACGGCGTTGCGTGCGGGCATGCGAAGGGTTTGGCGGCACGCTCTCATCCACCCATCCGCCATCGGCATCGCCATAAACACCAATGGTCGAAAGATAGCCGATCCAGCGAAGGGATTTTGATGTTTCAATCTCATGCGCATAGCGCCGCAACACCGGATCCCCCGCTTCATCCGGCCCTGCGGAAATCAGCACCGCATCAGCTTCACTTAAAGCAAGCGAGATTCGAGAATCGGCGCTCTCCTCGTTGAACACCAAAACCTCGCAACCGGGCTTGGTTTTTCGTGCCGCTTTTTCGGCCGACCGCACGGTTGCAACAACAGACGTAAACCGCCCCTCGACAAAGCGTAAAAACGCTTCCGATGTAAAGCCCAATCCGAAGACCACAAGGTTCATGGCGTGTTCGCCTCCGCCTGCCATTCATCCGATACCGTTGGATCTGTTTCGCTTGGATGATAGCGTTCATGCAAGGCGGCGAAATGTCCAATGGGTAGAAGACGTGACAGCGCCCATACCGCAGCCCCCCTCACCAAAGGGGACGCATCATCCAGCAAGCGCTCCGCCTCCTGGGCAAGCGCCGCATCGCCCGAATTGCCAATCGCGATCAGCACATTCCGGATAAACCGATCCCGCCCCGTGCGCTTCACCGGAGTGCCGGCAAATTTCATCCGAAAATCGGCATCGTTTAACCGAACAAGTTCGGCCAAGCGAGGTGCTGCAAATTCCTCACGCGCTTGCAATTTGGCTTCCCGCGTTGCCACCGCAAATTTGTTCCATGGACAAACGGCCAAACAATCATCGCAGCCAAAAATCCGGTTGCCCATCAGCGGACGAAGCGTCCGGTCAATCGGTCCCTTATGCTCGATGGTCAGATAGGCAATGCATTTTCGCGAGTCGAGTTGGTAAGGCGCGGGGAAGGCATTGGTCGGGCAGATCGAGAGGCACTTGGTGCAGCTGCCGCAATGGTCGCCTTCGGGCGCATCGGGCGGCAAGTCGAGCGTCGTGAAAATTGCGCCGAGAAACAGCCAGCTGCCATGCTCGCGCGACACCAGCACCGTGTGCTTGCCCTGCCAGCCGAGGCCCGAGGCGTCGGCGAGTGCCTTCTCCATGACCGGTGCTGTGTCGACGAACACTTTGACGGCGGGTTCGACGGATGATTTAGCGATTCGATTATCGGAACTGGCCGTTTGATTATCGGATGCACTGGCGTTGTTCACCTCAAAGCCCGCATTAACGATCGCAAATTGAGCGATTTGCTTCAATTTACCCTTCAAGACTTCGTGGTAATCGCGGGATCGGGCATAGATTGAAATGGCCCCGAGCTCGGGTTTTTCAAGTATATCCAGAGGGTCAAAATCGGGCGCGTAAGACATTCCAAGCATAATGATGCTTTTTACTTGGCCCCAAAGCTTTACAGGATCGGCCCGCTCCTCAACGCGGGTTTCCATCCAGTCCATCGTGCCATGGTATCCGGCATCGAGATAGGCCTTAAGATGCTGTAAAGCCTCAGGAATGGCGTCTGGTGTTGTGATTTTGATGGCGGAAAACCCCTCCGCCTCCGCTCTGGCGACGAGCGCCTGTTTGAGCGCCTCGGGGGTCAGAAATCAAGGTCCGCATAATGCGCCGAAGGGTCCATTCCCGGCACCCGGTCAGCGAGCAGAGGACGGAACGACGGACGCGATTTTATCCTTTGATACCAAGCCTTTGCGGCATCATTGGTCGACCAGGGCACGTCGCCTAAATAGTCCGCCACCGACAATTGCGCCGCCGCTGCAAGGTCGGCATAAGTCAGCTTCGAACCACCCAGCCAATTCCGGTTGGCCATCAAATATCCGATATAGGAAAGGTGATAGCGCACATTGTTCCGCGCTGCCCTAATCGCCCCCATATCCGGCGCCCCACCGCCCTGCTCGGCACTCATAAAGCGCTTATTGATTTTCTCATGCACAAGGTAACCCGTCACCTCGTCAAACATCTTGCCATTGAACCAATCGAGCAACCGCCGAACTTCCGCGCGCTCCAAGGGTCCATCGGGTAAAAAGCGGTGGTCACCAAGCGCTAAACCCCTTGTTTCATCAAGATATTCGGCGATTACACCTGCGCCCGGCAAAGGCCCCGTTTGCTCTTCGACAAACACCGGTGTGGTGCCAGCAGGGTTCATAAGAATGAAGTCCCGACGGCGCTCCCAAACGCGTTCCTCAACCAAGGTCACGTTGAAGTCCAGCTCGCCTAAGACGAGACGGATAAACCGCGATTGGGGACAAAAAGCCGAATGATACAAGGTGGACATAAGGGATTTGGGTTCCAGTACCAGAATGCCAACAACACCGTCGATCCGGCGATTCGAACCGCTCGACACGAAAGTAAGCGTATAGAATCCACACGGGTGGGAAACAACCTGTTTTAACCGTTAACTCGGTCTATTAATGCCGGGGCGGCGTCGATTTTGGCTCGAATTTACACAGATCCGCAATCGGGCAGCGCCAACATTCAGGTGTTCGGGCTTTGCACAGATAGCGGCCATGCAAGATCAGCCAATGATGCGCATGAAGCCCGAATTCCTTCGGAATAACCGCCTCCAAGCCCTTCTCGATCGCCTCCGGCGTCTTGCCAATCGCCAGCGGAATCCGGTTCGAAACCCGGAAAACATGGGTATCCACCGCCATTGTAGGCCAGCCAAAGGCCATATTCAGCACAACATTGGCCGTTTTGCGGCCAACGCCCGGCAAAGCCTGCAAAGCCTCACGGTCTTCGGGCACAATGCTGTTGTGGTTGTCGATCAGGGCCTGAGATAAGGCCATGACGTTTTTAGCCTTGGTCCGGAAAAGGCCGATGGTTTTGACGTATTCCCGAACCTGATCCTCGCCCAACCCCACCATTTTTTCCGGTGTATCAGCAATTTTAAACAAAGCCCGCGTCGCCTTGTTGACCCCGGCATCGGTGGCCTGCGCCGATAAAACAACCGCAACCAACAGGGTAAAAGCGTTCACATGCTCCAATTCCCCCTTTGGTTCGGGGTCTATTTCAGCAAATCGACGAAAAACTTCCGCAATATCGGCTTTGGCCAAGGGCTTGGGGGCCGCGGCCTTTCGCCTCGTTGGTTTTGTTGGGGCTGATGGTTTTGTTGCCATGATACGCACGATATAAGAGACTTTGTGGAAGGCGGGCAAGCGCATGACGGATGCAATCGACACTCCCCTGTTCCAAACCATACTCCGGCCGCATCGGTCGTTGCAGCTTGGTGGATTCAGGCTCGTAATGGCGCTTGTGGCGGGCGCTAGCGCCATTGCCAGTCTCCCTTTTGTTATCCTAGGCTTTTGGCCCGTAGCTGGCTTCTATGGGCTCGATGTCCTGTTGCTCTATTTTGCGTTTCGATCGAATTTTAAGGCCGCCCGGCATTTTGAAGAAGTCCGCATCAGCCCCTTTGAACTTCTCCTTCGCAAAGTGTCACCCGAGGGCCATGCCAGGGAATGGCGGTTTAATCCCGCCTGGACCCGTCTTGTGGCCGAAGAACATGAGGAATTTGGGATTACCCGCCTAGCCTTGGTTTCACGCGGACAAAGCATTGCCGTCGGGCATTTCTTAGGAGCGGACGATAAGGCAACCCTACTGAAAGGCTTGTCCCGCGCCTTAGGCGAGGCCAAGCGGGGCCCTTTTTATTCGTGATCGGCGTTTAGCATCGGTTTCGGGTGTTCGATGCGGAATAAGCTTGTTAGGTATGGCATGAATTGCAAGCGGAGCCCTGCATGACTGTTCTCGAAGCCGATTCAACCGCCGACTATGACAAAGTCCGCAAGACGCTAGCCTACATCACCGATCATTGGCGCGATCAACCCTCGCTGGATGAGATTGCGGAGCATGTGGGCCTGTCTGAGCCGCATCTTCATCACGTTTTTCGCCGGTGGTCTGGTCTATCTCCAAAGGCGTTTCTTCAAGCCATTACGCTCGATCACGCCCGCTCGCTTTTACGGGACTCGGCTTCCGTGCTCGATACCGCCTATGAAGTAGGCCTTTCGGGCCCGGGTCGCTTGCATGATTTGTTTGTCACACATGAAGCCATGTCGCCGGGCGATTGGAAGGCGGGTGGATATGGTCTGACCTTGCGCTACGGCTACCATCCATCGCCTTTTGGCGAAGCCATAGCGGTCGCCACGGACCGCGGGCTGTCGGGTTTGGGGTTTGTTGATGGCGGTGATCGTGCTGCGGCTCTGGCCGACATGGTCAGACGCTGGCCCAAGGCCATCTTCGTGCAAGATCAAGAACTGACGGCACCGCTTTCCGCCCGTGCGTTTGATCCAAGCCTCTGGAAGCCCGAAACACCTCTCCGCGTGGTATTTATCGGTACGGATTTCGAAGTTCGCGTCTGGGAAACCTTGCTCCGCATCCCGTTGGGTGGCGCCACAACCTATTCAACGCTTGCCGAAACGCTCGGTAAACCAAAGGCCGCTCGCGCTATCGGTGGCGCCGTTGGGCGTAATCCGGTTTCGTTCGTTGTGCCTTGTCACCGTGTTATTGGAAAATCCGGCGCATTAACCGGATATCATTGGGGCCTAACCCGCAAGCAAGCCATTCTTGGGTGGGAAGCGGGCCAGGTTGGCAGCATCAAAGAATAAAACACGACGACAAACTGTAGATTCTTCGCCTTTGATGGCGAAACGCTTCTTGAAGCCTCTAGGACACCCCCCTATATACCCCCTCGAAGCTGGACCGCATGGTCCGAAATTTTGGAGATCGGCAAAGACCTTAAAAGGCAAAACGCCTTTTATCTTTTTGTCAGCGTCGGCACCGCCATTGGGGTCCGATGATCTCGCTATGACAGGGGAAGCAATAGTATGGCAAAAGTTATTGGTATTGATCTTGGAACAACCAATTCCTGCATCGCAGTGATGGACGGTTCAACTCCAAAAGTGATTGAAAACGCCGAAGGCGCGCGTACGACACCGTCGGTCGTGGCCTTTACCGATTCAGATGAGCGCCTCGTGGGCCAGCCTGCTAAACGGCAAGCCGTCACCAATCCTGAGGCGACGTTCTTTGCCATCAAGCGTTTGATCGGTCGTACCTATGCCGATCCGATGACGCAAAAAGATAAGGGCCTCGTGCCTTATGAAATCGTCAAGGGCGGCAGCGGCGATGCATGGGTGAAGGCCCGTGGCACAACCTATTCGCCATCCCAGATTTCGGCATTTATTCTTCAGAAAATGAAGGAAACGGCAGAAGCCTTCCTCGGAACAGGCGTTACCCAAGCCGTTATCACCGTTCCTGCCTATTTTAACGACGCTCAGCGTCAGGCCACCAAAGACGCGGGCAAGATCGCTGGTCTTGAAGTTCTTCGTATTATCAACGAGCCAACCGCAGCCGCTCTTGCATACGGCCTCGACAAGAAAAAGGCCGGCACGATTGCCGTTTATGACCTTGGCGGCGGTACGTTTGACGTATCGATCCTCGAAATTGGTGACGGCGTATTCGAAGTGAAGTCGACGAATGGTGATACCTTCCTCGGCGGTGAAGACTTTGACATGCGTCTTGTTGAATATTTGGCGGACGAATTTAAGAAAGAGCAGGGCATTGATCTCAAAAAGGACAAGCTCGCTTTGCAACGTCTGAAGGAAGCTGCTGAAAAGGCCAAGATTGAGCTTTCATCCGCTGCGCAAACGGAAATCAACCTCCCTTACATCACGGCCGACGCATCGGGTCCAAAGCATCTAACCCTCAAATTGACCCGTTCGAAATTCGAAGCCTTGGTCGATGATCTCGTTCAAAAGACGATTGAGCCGTGTAAGAAGGCGCTTAAAGATGCAGGCCTTAAGGCAGGCGATATCGATGAAGTGATCTTGGTGGGCGGCATGACCCGCATGCCAAAGGTTCAGGAAGTCGTCAAAAACTTCTTCGGCAAAGAGCCTCACAAGGGCGTTAATCCGGATGAAGTTGTTGCCATTGGTGCAGCCGTACAGGCTGGCGTGCTTCAGGGCGATGTTAAGGACGTTCTCCTCCTCGACGTTACCCCATTGTCGCTCGGTATTGAGACGCTTGGTGGCGTGTTCACCCGTTTGATTGATCGTAATACGACCATTCCAACCAAAAAGAGCCAAGTGTTCTCGACGGCGGAAGACAATCAAAGCGCCGTCACCATCCGCGTTTTCCAAGGCGAGCGCGAAATGGCTGCGGACAACAAGGCGCTTGGCCAGTTCGATCTCGTTGGCCTGCCACCTGCACCCCGCGGCGTTCCACAGGTTGAGGTGACGTTCGATATTGATGCGAACGGTATCGTGAATGTGACTGCCAAGGACAAGGCCACGAATAAGGAACAGCAGATCCGTATTCAGGCATCGGGCGGCTTGTCGGATGCTGAAATCGAGAAAATGGTCAAGGATGCTGAGGCCCATGCGAGCGAGGACAAAGTACGTCGCGAGCTCGTCGAAGCCAAAAATCAGGCAGAAAGCCTCATCCACTCGACCGAGAAGTCGGTTTCGGAGCATGGCGATAAGGTTTCGGCAGGCGATAAGTCAGCCATTGAATCGGCAATCGAGGCTCTGAAGACGGCGCTAGCGGGTGAAGATCCAGAGACCATCAAGGCACGCACGACGGATCTTATGCAGGCTTCGATGAAGCTCGGTGAGGCCATGTATGCGGCTGGTCAAAGCGAAGGTAACCATGAACATGGTGATGATCATGAAGGACATCACGACGATGCCCATGGTAAAGATGATGTGATCGACGCCGACTTCCGTGAAGTAGGCGACGACGACAAGAAAAAGCGGGCCTGAGCGTAGCCGTTTTTCAACATAAGACCCGGCACATCACTGTGTCGGGTTTTGTTGTGAAAGGGCCACTTTCCGCGTTCGAAACGGATTAAGTATGGATCAGGCATGAGCAAGCGCGATTACTATGAAATACTTGGCGTCGACCGTTCGGCGACAGAGGCTGATCTTAAATCAGCCTTCCGCAAACTCGCGATGCAACACCATCCCGACAAAAATCCCGGAAATTCCGAAGCCGAAGCAAAATTCAAAGAATTAAACGAGGCCTATCAGATTTTATCGGATGGTCAGAAGCGTGCAGCCTATGATCGCTTTGGCCATAACGCGTTTGAACAAAACGGCGGCGGAGGTGGCGGCTTTGGCTTTAATGGCGATTTTGGATCGTCAATGGCCGATATCTTTGAAGACTTATTTGGTGGCATGGGTGGTCGCAGTCAGCGGCGTTCAGATGGCCGCGAACGGGGATCAGACTTAAGATACAATTTAGAAATTGCTCTTGAGGATGCCTTTAACGGCAAGACAGAAACGCTGACCATCCCGACAGCGGTTACCTGCGAGCCATGCAGCGGAACGGGCGCAAAGCCGGGGACAAAGGCAAAAGCCTGTCCGACCTGCGGCGGCCAAGGGCGGGTTCGCGCGAGCCAAGGCTTCTTCTCGATTGAGAGAACTTGCCCGAAATGCCAAGGCCGTGGAGAAATCATCCAAGATCCTTGCGCCTCGTGCCGCGGCGCTGGACGTGTGACGACAGATCGGACGCTTTCGGTCAATATTCCTCCTGGTGTTGAGGATGGAACGCGTATTCGCCTATCGGGTGAAGGCGAAGGTGGGTTACGTGGCGGCCCATCTGGCGATCTTTATATTTTTCTATCGATCAAATCCCATCGCTATTTCCAAAGAGATGGGGCGGATCTTTATTGCCGTGTGCCAATATCGATGGTCACAGCAGCCCTTGGCGGCGAATTGCGTGTTCCAATGATGGACGGCGAGATGAAATCCGTCTCGGTTCCAGAAGGCACGCAGTCGGGCAAACAGATCAAATTGCGCGGCAAAGGCATGCCGGTATTACGGTCGCGGGATCATGGCGATCTTTACATTCAGGTTTCGGTCGAGACACCACAAAAACTAACACCGCGTCAAAAAGAGCTTCTCAAGGAATTTGAGGCCGAAAGCTCAAAAGATACGCAGCCTGAAAGCGCCGGATTTTTTAATAAAATGAAAGAGTTTTTCGCGGGCGGACCCGAATAAACGTAATTATCCGAATTGTTTAGCCTGACGATAACCGCTCTGATCTCGTCATGGCTTTCAAGAACGATTTACACGACGCCTCGCGCTTTTTTAGGGCGTGGATAGATGGGCCCATGGTCGTCGGTGCGATTGCGCCTTCAGGCACTGCACTCGCTACCGTGGTAGCGAAGCAGGTCGATCCTAAATCGCACGGTCCAGTTATTGAACTTGGACCGGGCACCGGCTCAATGACTGACGCGCTCATTAAACGAGGTATTGATCCTAAAAGATTGATCCTGATCGAATTTAACAAGACATTTTGCGACGCATTGGCGGATCGATTTAAAGGCGCAACCATTATCCATGGAGACGCCTATCAGATTGGGAATGTGCTTAAAAACCTTCACATAAATCCTATTGCGGCGGTTGTTTCGGGTTTGCCGTTATATTCTCGCCCACAAGCAGAGCGGATACGCCTTGTTCGGGATGCATTTGATTATATGGCCCCCGGGGCTCCTTTTATCCAATTCACCTACGCGGCAACCTCTCCCATTCCTCTCGATACCGATGATATTGCGGCCGAAGCATTGCCATTGGTATGGCTTAATCTTCCACCGGCCCGCGTCTGGATATACCGGAAAAAGTCAAAGCGCTTGATATAACCGCTCGAATCTGGGATCGCAGACGTCTGCTCCAGATGAAAGTGGCGAGTGATGTCCAAGATTGAACCACGCGACCGAATGATTGTAGCGCTCGACCTTCCGAGCGTTGATGATGCCCAAGCGATGATTAAGAAGCTTGGCGACAGCGTGACATTTTATAAAATTGGAATGGAGCTTGTTTATGCGGGCGGCCTTGATCTCGTTCGTCAGCTTTCTTCCAGCGGGAAAAAAGTATTTTTAGATTTAAAGCTCCACGACATTCCAAATACCGTCGAAAAGGCAACGCAAAGGGTCGTGGATTTAGGTGCTACCTTTTTGACCGTTCACGCCTTTCCGCAGACGATGAAAGCGGCGGTGAAGGGTAAGGGTTTGAGCCCGCTGCACATTCTCGGCGTTACGGTGATGACGTCCTATGATGATTCCGACCTTATTGAAGCCGGATATTCTATGGGTGTTCGAGATTTAGTCGCCCACCGTGCACGGCAAGCCAAGGCCATTGGAATTAATGGACTAATCCTATCGCCTGAAGAAGTAGCTGGCATGCGGGCGCTCATCGGTCCTAGTCTCACGCTGATTACGCCTGGAATTCGACCAAAAGGATCGGAAAAGGGCGATCAAAAGCGCGTCATGACGCCTGGGGAAGCCATTAGTGCAGGCGCGGATTATCTCGTCATCGGACGACCGATTACCGCAGCCACGGACCCTAAAAGCATCGCGGATGCGGTTGTTGACGAAATTTCATCGGCGCTTGGTTGACCAAGCCCGGCCAATCGCGTTTTGTGCGGCAATCGAATTGTTATAGCGGAAGAGAATTGTCCCGATGTCTGGCACGCGCATTATTGTCATAGGTTCTGCCGGTCGGATGGGCCGAATGTTGATCGAGACCATCCATGAAACGGAAGGTGCAACATTGGTTGGTGCCATTGAGCGAGAAGCCTCGCCGTTTCTGGGCAAAGATTCGGGGCTAGTGGCCGGAATCGGTGAAAACGGCATTTCCATTACCGATGACCCGTTGGTTCTTTTTGCAAAGGCGGATGCCGTCATTGATTTCTCAACGCCAGCATCGACGACACATTACGCGGCATTGGCCGCACAAGCGCGCATTGTGCATGTCATCGGGACAACAGGATTGGCGCCCGAGGATATCGCCAAATTGGAAGCAGCCGCGCGACATGCCGTTATTGTGCGCTCGGGAAATATGAGCCTCGGTGTGAATTTATTAGCCGCCTTGGTGAAGCGCGTTGCGCAAACGCTTGGCGAAGACTTCGACATCGAAATACTTGAAATGCACCACCGCTTAAAAGTAGATGCGCCATCCGGCACCGCATTATTACTAGGCGAGGCCGCTGCCGAGGGCCGCGGTATTCCCCTTGATGACGCCCATTCTATACGCTCAAGAGACGGCCACACCGGCCCCCGCGACAGCGGTTCGATTGGCTTTGCCACGCTGCGCGGTGGGACGGTTGTTGGCGAACATAGTGTCATTTTTGCCGGACCATCAGAGCGGATTACACTTTCACACAGCGCTGAAAACCGTGGCATATTTGCCCGCGGCGCAGTGAGAGCTGCGCTTTGGGGGCAGGGTAAGAAGCCAGGCATCTATTCGATGATGGATGTGCTTAATTTGGGCGATATATAGTTCGCTTTTCTTTTTAGGAGATGAATATGGATCGGGTGCTTGTACTCGTTCGTCACGGCCAAAGTGATTGGAACCTGAAAAATCTTTTTACTGGATGGAAAGATCCCGATCTAACGCCGCAGGGCGTTACAGAGGCCAATGCTGCCGGACAACGTCTTAAAGAATTGGGTTTAATCTTCGATGTCGCTTATACTTCTGCTCTAACGCGTGCTCAGCATACGTGTAGGTTGATTTTGGACCAACTTGGCCAATCTGATCTTCATACCATCCGCGATCAGGCCTTAAATGAGCGGGATTATGGGGATTTGTCTGGCCTTAATAAGGATGATGCTCGCGCCAAATGGGGTGAGGATCAGGTTCATTTATGGCGTCGATCTTATGATGTCCCGCCTCCCGGCGGCGAAAGTCTGAAAGATACGGTCGCTCGCGTTTTACCTTATTATTGTCAGGAAATACTTCCCCGAGTCTTGCGCGGTGAGCGGGTTATAGTTGCGGCGCATGGTAATTCTTTGCGTGCTCTGGTCATGATTTTGGATGGTCTAACACCCGAAACGATTCCAAGCATGGAATTGGATACAGGTGTTCCACTTGTCTATCATTTGAAGGCGGATTCGACGGTTGAATCCAAAAAGGTTCTAAAGGCTTGATGGAAATAGCTATTTTAGATGGCGAAGAGGCACGGCGACGGATACCGGAGCTAGCTCTTGTCCTTCAAGATTGTGTTGCGAAGGGCGCTTCCGTCAGTTTTATGAATCCATTTAGTCTTGCTGAGGCGATTGGATACTTCACCGATATTGCCGAGTCGGTTGCGAGACAAGAAATTATACTGTTGGCCGCGATTGAGAATGGTCGTGCAGTCGGTACCGTTCAGGTTCATCCGGCCGGGAAGCCAAACCAGCCTCATCGGGCTGATATTGCCAAAATGCTGGTCCATTCGGCTCATCGAAAGCAAGGCATTGGTCAAAAACTGCTGGAATCGGCAGAAATTGAGGCTAAGAAAATAGGCTATACGCTGCTTACGCTTGATACAGCCTCGGGAGATGCTGAGAGGCTTTACACGCGGGTTGGGTATAAAATGGCCGGAACCATACCCAATTACGCCCTTTGGCCCGATGGTGGGTATTGTGACACAGTATTTTATTACAAATTAATTGATGGTTGAAGAAATACTCATCAAACCGGGTGTTTTTTACTATCCGGAATATTTCAGTCGTTCCGTTCAAGAAGAATTACGCGACGAAATATTGAGCTATGCCAATGAGTTAGACTGGTTTCAGCCGACGCTTCCGCGGTGGGGGACGCCTTTTTCGGTCAAGATGCTGAATTATGGTCCATTGGGATGGGTTTCCGATAAATCGGGCTATCGCTATCAGCCAACGCATCCCGAAAATGGAGTAATGTGGAGGCCATTTCCGATAATCATCTCCAGTCTATGGAGTAGTCTAAACGCAGGATTCGATAATCCCGAGGCATGTTTGATTAATTACTATAACGCTAAAGCGCGTATGGGATTGCATCAGGACCGCGACGAGCAGGATTTGACGGTCCCCGTGATCTCGGTCTCGCTCGGTGACACCGCCTTGTTCAGGATCGGAACCTCGGACCGCAAGGGACCGACCCAATCGTTAAAATTGAAGTCGGGCGATGTCCTCGTTTTTGGCGGACCGGCAAGACTCGACTTCCACGGCATTGATCGAATTTACCCCGGCACCTCGACCCTTCTACCAGAAGGCGGCAGGATCAACATGACACTGAGGCGGGTAACAAAATCCGAGGCTTGAAGGGCCCTTAGGCTACCGCGTCGACCCCGCCATTAGCCGGACCTTTTGGGCCTCCTTTGGCAACGCCGACCAAGGCTGGACGCAAGACGCGCTCGCCGATGACGAAGCCTGCCTGCACCACTTGAGTGACGGTACCAGCGGTAACCGTTGCATCTTCAACCTCGAACATGGCTTGATGCAGGTTAGGATCGAATTTTTCGCCCTTTGGCTCGAGCTTTTTAATGCCGTGGCGCTCTAGTGTTTTCAGCAAGTCCCGCTCAATCAATTCAACGCCTTCGATCAGGGCTTTGAAAGGACCTTCAGCACTGCTCATCGCGTCGGCAGGAATACTTTCGATGCCGCGTCGTGCGTTATCGGCTACCGTTAACATATCGCGAGCAAATCCCGTGACGGCATAGGCTCTGGCATCGGCGACTTCTTTTTCAGTCCGGCGACGAAGATTTTCCATATCTGCCAAGGTCCGAAGCGCTTTATCCTTAAGGCTGGCGTTTTCGACATTAAGTGCTTCGATAACGGCAAGGATTTCCGCTTCTGTCTTTTCAGATCCGGCGGCGTCAGCAGGGGTGGCGTCGTTTGCAGGCTTCTCGGTCATGATACTCAATCGATGATGAATGGAAAAATTTTATACGCCCGATATCAGGTGTGCGGATTAGAAAATCAAGGTCTATCAAAGTAATTAGACACAATCTGCCTTACTTCTTGCATGAATTACCTATCTGACGCCGAAAAGTTCGAGGAGTGTTTTCCGAATTGAGCCCTGCCGAGTGGCGTTACCAATTTTTCCTCCCGTCAGATCGGTGACGTAGAATACGTCAACCACCTTCTCGCCAAAGGTTGCAATATGGGCTGAGGCGATATTGAGGTTCAATTTGCCGAGTATCGTGGTGAGTTCATAGAGAAGACCGGGTCGATCCAGTCCCGAAACTTCGATGACGGTAAATCGACTCGATGCGTTGTTATCAATCACGACTTCTGGAACAACGGAGAAGGCTTTCGATGCTTGGCTCCGCTGAGGTGCGCGCGCTGCGACTGCATCTGAAATTTTAATTTCACCTTTCAGCGCTTTCTCAATTCCGTGAGCGATACGATTGGCGCGCCTTAATTCATCATCATCTTCATCAAAGGCCCGTGAAACGAAGATTGTATCCAGTGCAAGGCCGTCATTTGTGGTAAAAATCTGGGCATCAACAATATTGGCGCCCGCAGCTGCACAGGCGCCCGTGATAATAGCGAGCAATCTCGGATGGTCCGGCGCGGATACGGTTAGTTCGGTAATGCCGCGAAATTTATCCGTCGCAACTTCGGTAGAAAGCGTACGCATTTCCCGTTCAGCTGCATAAAGAAAATAAGCGTGCTTAATCCGTCGTTGAAGATCAACTTTTAGCCAATACGCTGGATAGTGTCTTGAGACATAGGTGTCTAATTCAATATCCGTCCAGTTAGGTAACGCTCGACGTAACTCTTCTTGAGATGCTCTTACCCGTTGCTCACGATTGATGGTGGAATGGCCGCCCGCTAAAACGATTTCCGTTTCCCAAAAAAGCGTCCTAAGCAATTGTCCTTTCCAGCCATTCCAAACACCGGGCCCAACGGCTCGAATGTCACAAACCGTTAAAACCAAAAGCATGCGAAGCCGTTCCAGAGTTTGCACCGTGGCGGCAAAAGCTTCGATTGTGGCTTGATCCGAAAGGTCACGGCTTTGCGCAACGGTCGACATATCCAAATGATGCTCGATCAACCAAGCCACCGCT
This sequence comes from Beijerinckiaceae bacterium, assembly GCA_036758905.1. GTDB lineage: Bacteria > Pseudomonadota > Alphaproteobacteria > Rhizobiales > Beijerinckiaceae > CAIUPE01. The sequence continues at coordinate 14,035 of DAIOVR010000025.1, forward strand.
TCCGTCTCTGCTTCGTTCAGCCCAAGTCTCGGGCATAGACGTCGCGCAACTTTCGCCCCTGCGATCGAGTGGTCTTCGGGTCGTCCTTTCGCCACATCATGCAAAAAGAGCGCAACATGCAAGATGCGCAAATTTCGGATCATTGGAATGATTTCATGCGCAACCGGCAATTCAGCGGCGTGGCGCCCAGCCTCGATTTCCGCAAGCGCACCCAATGAACGCAAAAGATGCTCGTCGACCGTATAATGATGATACATATTGAATTGCATCATCGCAACAACACGGCCAAATTCCGGAACAAATTTTCCTAAAAGCCCTGCTTCGTTCATCCGTCGTAGGGTAATTTCTGGTGAATTTTTTGACACGAGCAATTCCACAAAAAGTCGATTGGCTTCGCTATTGGATCTGAGTGTCGAGTCGACAAGTTTAAGCGATTGGGTGACAAGACGAGCGGCGTGCGGATGGATGGCGCGATTTAAACTATCGGCCACGTGAAATAAACGTATTAAATTAACGGGGTCGCGGGTGAAAACGTCATCATTCGAAACCGTTAAACGTTCATTTTCAAGAATGAAATCTTTTGAACCCGCAACCGCATTGTTCTTTCGCTTCAAACGACCCACGAAACGATTAAGACCTGATGCCGGTTTTGCATGCCTCGCTTCAAGCGCTGCGCAGACAATGGCGGTCAGATCACCAACGTCTTTCGCCACAAGAAAGTAGCGTTTCATAAAACGCTCGACGGCGGATAATCCGCCATGACTGGCATAGCCGAGACGTTGGGCGATGATAGGTTGAATATCGAAAGAGAGACGTTCTTCAGAACGGTTTGTCACGAAATGTAGTTGCGAACGCACGCGCCATAAAAACTCTTCACAGCGAAGAAAAAGTTGACGCTCTTCTTTGCTAAAGAGTCCTACGTCGACAAGATCATTTACGTCACGAACTTGATAGACATATTTAGCAATCCAAAACAGCGTATTCAGATCGCGAAGTCCACCTTTTCCATCTTTAACATTTGGCTCGACGAGATAGCGTGATGACCCTGCTCTTGAGACGCGTGCTTCTCTTTCTGCAAGCTTGGCAGCCACAAATTCTGCTGCTGTACCACTCACAATTTCAAGTTCGTAGCGCTTTTGAAACTCCGAAAACAAACTGGCGTTACCGGTCAATAATCGTGCTTCGAGTAAAGCCGTTCGAATGGTCATATCCGCTTTGCCTTCGCGAATACATTCTTCGACGGTGCGAACAGAATGACCGACTTTTAATTTGAGATCCCAAAGAGCATAGAGAATAATTTCGATCACGCTCTCGGACCATGGCGTCGCCTTATAGGGTAGGAGGATCAGTAGATCTATATCCGAGCCCGGTGCGAGTGTTCCTCGACCATAACCGCCAACGGCGGCAATTGACATTTTTTCGGCGAAAGACGGGTTTGCTGAAGGATAAAAAATGTTGGTTGCTACATCAAAGAGGGCACCAATAATTTCATCCATGACGCTTGAAAGTACTGTCACGCATTCGATGCCGTTACGCCCCTCATTCAACAAACGTTCAGCGTTTTGCCGACCTTCCGCGAGTGTTTGTCTTAGGATTGCCACGACCGCCTGTCGCCTTATGGCCATATCCGCGTCGCCGGCCGCGGCCGCTCTGACGGCAGGCAGCAATGGAGATATTTCAATGGGCTCGGGAGCGGAACGATTGACCATGTGTGCCTGTCTAAGAGTGCTTTGACCAAAGGGTGGTTGGCTAAGTTTTACGCTCTCCCTCCATCCAATAAAGACTTTATCACCTATTTGAAGCCTTGCTGCAAAGTCCATAGGCGATTAGTGAGGGGTAATAACCGATGGAGCGATAAATGGACGACGAAGATTTAGTCATTGTAAAAGATTGTAACGGAACGCGTCTCCATGATGGTGACACGGTTCATGTGATCAAGGACCTTAAGGTCAAGGGTACATCATCCGTTATCAAGCAGGGCACCAAAGTGAAGGGTATTCGCCTAACGGATGTCGCCGATGAGGTCGAGTGCCGCGTCGATAATATTAAAGGCCTTGTGCTGAAGACCCAATTTCTAAAGCGCGTCAACTGACGCGCTTTACGCTTTAACGCTTTGATTCAATGGCATCCCAGATAGCGGCAGCCAGGTCTGGGCCGCCTAAACGCTTGATGGCACGAAGTCCCGTTGGCGAGGTGACGTTAATCTCGGTGAGGTTACCGTCGATGACGTCGATGCCGACAAAGATCAAGCCAAGCTCGCGCAGCATTGGTCCAATTCGCTCACAAATTTCACGCTCCCGCTTCGATAATTCGGTCGTCTCAGCAGCGCCACCCCGCACCATATTGGAGCGGATATCGTCACCCGTTGGCACGCGATTAACGGCACCGAGTGCCACGCCATCGACGAGAATGATTCTTTTATCGCCCTCGATCACTTTCGGCAGAAACCGTTGAATGACCCATGGCTCCCGGAAGGTAACCGAAAACAAATCATAGAGAGAGCCAAAATTAGGATCTTTTGCGCTGACTTTAAACACCGCTGCGCCGCCATTGCCATAAAGCGGCTTCATCACGACATCGCCGTGTTCACGGCGGAAGGCCTCGATTTCAGCCTTGTCGCGCGTGACAAGCGTTGGGGGCATCAAGTCCGGAAATTCGGTGACCAATATTTTCTCAGGCGCATTGCGCACCGATGCCGGATTATTCACGACCAATGTTTTGGGATGGATCCGCTCGAGCAAATGCGTTGTTGTAATATAGGCCATATCAAATGGCGGATCTTGGCGGAGAAGGATTACATCCATCGTCGAAAGGTCATGACGGATGGCAGGCTCAATGGTGACATGATCGCCTTTAACGTCACGCACCGTTACTGCTGATACAAGCGCACTAACAACTCCGTCCCGCATCGCGAGTGTGTCGGGCGTGTAATAAAACAGCGTGTGGCCGCGTGATTGTGCTTCGAGCATCAAGGCGAAGGTTGAATCACCCGTAATATTGATCTTTTCGATGGGGTCCATTTGGACCGCTACACGGAGTTGAGCCACGCTTAAAGTCTCCTCAAAGGAATCTGGGTCTCATTTACGCGAAAGGAAGCGAGAATGCATCCTCGATATGATAGGGCAAGCGATAGGGACGGATGATCACCGCATCACATCGTAAGACATAGTCGGATGCCCAAGGATTGCGCATCAGCCAATGATCCACGGCGGAGGCAAATCGGTTAATTTTTCCGGCATTAATCGCCTCAATGCCGGCTTCTAAATCCTTCCTCGCTTTGACCTCGACAAAGGCTACGAGGTCTTTGCGCATGGCGATGATATCAATCTCTCCATCGCGAGCGAGATATCGGCGGGCCAGAACGCGATAGCCTTTGGCAAACAGATAAAAAATAGCAATCCATTCGGCGAGATGCCCCCATTTTAAAGCCCTTTGTCGGCTTTCCTTTGAACGGGCCATTTAGTCGTCTCCACGCGCCAGCGCGACGGCCCGCGTATAGACTTGGCGACGGGGTAGACCAGTCTCCTCGACGGTAACCGCTGTGGCATCTTTGACGGAAAGATGCGTCAGATGGTGACGAAGCCGTTCATCCAAGCCTGCATCGCTTCGCACGACGTCGGTTTCGGCGGAAGGTGGGCCAATCAAGACAACAATTTCACCTTTCGGGGTTGCTGCTGCTTCGAATTCTGCTGCGAGGGTCGATAGCGTTCCGCGTTTGACGGTTTCGAATAGTTTTGTCAGTTCGCGGGCGACCGCTGCCGGACGATCACCAAGGATTTCTGCCGCATCGGCCAGCATTGCGGCTAAACGACGGGGTGATTCGAAAAAGACCAGTGTGGATGGAATAGGCGCAAGGAGGGATAGGCGTTCGCATCGCGCGGATGATTTTGGAGGCAAAAAGCCTTCGAAAAAGAAGCGATCGGTCGGCAAACCCGCCGCAACAAGGGCGGCGAGGACGGCGGATGGCCCTGGAACGGGCGTAACTTTGAGGCCTTCTTCGAGAACGGCTTCGACGAGCTTATAGCCAGGGTCGGACACGAGCGGCGTGCCTGCATCCGAGATCAAAGCGAGCGCTTCACCGGAATGCAAACGTTTCAAGACCTTTGGCCTCATCTCTGCCGCATTGTGCTCGTGATATGGAATTAACGGGGTCGTAATTCCATAATGGGCCAACAAAGTGCGGCTGACGCGCGTGTCTTCGGCGAGAACCGCATTGGCTGCGGCCAAGGTCGAAAGGGCACGAAGCGACATATCGCGCAAGTTCCCAATCGGCGTGGCTACGACGTGGAGACCGGGGGCGATTCCTTCGGCTTCGGCTTTTAGGCCGAAAACGGTATAGGAAGAGGCCTTATCATCGCGCATCACAGTCTCCGGGCGATCCATCGCATTCATAAAGAGGATTGGCATGGGGTAACCTTGTGACGCAAGCGCATCTGCATTGCGATCATGCAAGGACACCTTGTATGATGGGCACGAGAATTGACGTCGGGAGAGTGGTTTTTGATGAAAGTCGTCCATGGTCAAGCGCGTATAATGCGGCTTGTTGGTTTCACTCTTTTTTGTACCCTCCTTGCCGGCTGTGTTGCCTCTAATCGAATGGGTGGCGCTATTATGACGCCGCAGGTTTCGCTGCCCGATCAGCCTGCCGAGCCGGAACCTGCCGCGCAAGCTTCCGAGCCGATTACGGGTACGGATCTTGGCGCACCGGGTGCGGCTCCTGTTGAAGCAGCTCAACCAACCGCCGTCACCGCCCCTCCTCCGGCAGGAACGGTCCGCGTGGCGTTGTTGCTGCCGCTATCGGCGCAGGGAACGACCGGGAATGTCGCGCAATCGCTCAAAAATGCTGCCGATATGGCAATGGCGGAGTTTTCGGGCGCTTCAATTGATTTGGTTGTGAAAGACGAGCGCGGAACGCCCGATGGCGCGCGGGAGGCCGCCAAGCAGGCGATGGCGGAAGGGGCTTCGGCCATTATAGGCCCGCTGCTTGCTCCTTCCGTTCAGGTTGCGGGTTCTATTGCGCGGTCAGCCGGCAAGCCCGTGATTGCGTTTTCAACCGATTCGGGTGTTGCGGGACGCGGCGTTTATTTGTTGAGCTTTATGCCACAATCCGACGTCGACCGGATTTTGGATTACGCAGCGGCCAACGGCAAAAAATCACTCGGCGCTTTGATTCCGGATACGCCTTATGGCTCGGCGGTCAACGCTGTGCTGCAAGATGGCGCGGCGCGGCGCGGCATCAGGCTTTTAGCAATTGAGCGTTATTCGGGATCCTCGGTGGATGCGGCGGCTAAACGGTTGGCGAGCATTAAAGACCAGATGGATTCGCTCTTCTTGCCGGAGAATGGCGATGGAGCGGCAGCGGCCGGAAAAGCATTGCAATCGGCTGGGATCGACCCGAAGAAAATCCAGCTGTTAGGAACAAGCGCGTGGGATGATCCGCGTGTTTTTTCGACGCAGCAGTTTCAAGGCGGTTGGTATGCCATGCCGGATAAATCGGGGTATGATGCTTTCGCCGCTCGCTATCGGACGAAATTCGGCAGCGATCCTGTGCGGATCGCGACGCTCGCTTATGACGCAGTTTTCTTAGCCAATGCTTTGCATAAAAAGGCAGGCGATCATGCCTTTGAGGAGGGCCAAATTACGGCCACCGACGGTGTGATCGGCACGGATGGCCTATTCCGTTTCCGGCCCGATGGGACGACCCAACGCGGTGAAGTGATTATGCAGGTCGGTAAAGACGGATCGACCAAGATCGACGGCGCGCCGGCCAATTTTCACTAGAGCGTTAAACGGATAGGTGCTCAATAATCGTATTGAGCACCGGAACGCCCGTTGCTGTGACGCGAAGCGCGCCAGTTTCGGATGTTTCTAAAAACCCGTCTTCGATGAGCGCATCGATATGCGCTTGATCGATCGGTTGTCCCGCAAGCGCTTCAAAGCGTGACGGGTCGATGCCTTCGGACAAGCGCAATCCCATCAGTAAAAACTCATTGGCTTGATCGCTTGCTGAAAGTGTTTCGATTTCTCGCGTTCCGTGACCCTTTTTTTCGACCGATTCAAGCCAAGTCTCAGGATGCAAAAGCGTCGATAAAGCGATGCGACCGTTCTCGGTGAAGAGACGCGCATGGGCGCCGGGGCCTATGCCTGCATATTCGCCATATTGCCAATAGAGAAGATTATGGCGGCACTCGGCGCCCTTACGGGCATGGTTTGAGATTTCATAGGCGGGCATTCCCGCAGCACTACAAATGTCTCGTGTAACGTCGAATAAAACGCGCGCTTCATCATCGGGCATCGGGTTTAATTTGCCCGCAGCAACCATGCGTTCAAACATTGTTCCTGGCTCAATGGTGAGTTGATAAAGCGAGAGATGTTCGGCGGAAAGCGCAATCGCTTCTTTCAACTCGCTTGCCCACGCATCAGGCGTTTGTCCCGGACGGGCATAGATGAGGTCGAACGAATAGCGATCAAAAATTTGCGAAGCCGTTTTAACTGCAGCGCGTGCTTCAGCAACCGAATGGAGCCGACCAAGCGCGCGTAAATCGGCGTCGTTCATCGCTTGAAAACCCATTGAAAGACGATTGACGCCCGTATCTCGATAGCCGCGCAATCGGCTAGCCTCGATGCTCGTCGGATTGGCTTCCATCGTTATCTCAACATCGGGAGCAATCGACCAATGTTTGGCGATGAGGTTTAAAATGGCACCAATCGTTTCGGGCTTCATCAGAGACGGTGTGCCGCCGCCAAAAAAGATGCTGCCAACGGTCCTTCCCGGAACGAGCTGGGCTTGGTGCTCGATTTCACGCGCGAAGGCCGCCACATAGCGTGCTTCATCAATGGGCGCATGGCGAACATGGCTGTTAAAATCGCAATAGGGGCATTTCGAGGCACAAAACGGCCAATGGACATATACGCCGAAGCCAGCATCAAAGGGAGGCAGATGGTTCATGCCGACTGCTTATCATGTTTCATACGTCAGCAGCGAGGCGCGATAAATTTGCCTTTTCAACCAACCGAATAAACGCCCGTGCCCGGTGCGAAAGTCCCGTTAGACGACCGTTTTCTATGCGGATCCCGTGCTTTTCCTCGGCACTTATTTCTCCAAAAGTTCGTGTTTCGCCTTCTGGAATAAAAATCGGATCATAACCAAAGCCTTGGGATCCGCGCGGGGGGAATGTCAGAGATCCGAAAATCCGGCCTTCTGCGATTAGCGTTTCACCATTTGGCCATGCCAACACCAAGGAGGAGACGAAATGGGCTTTGGCCCCTTCCGGTTCCACATCGCGGCTTTTGAGCTCATGGGCAACACGCGCCATCGCGGCACCGAAATCGCGCGGGTGGCCAGCCCAATCGGCGGTGAAGAGACCCGGCGCACCATCGAGCGCGTCAACAGCCAAGCCTGAATCGTCTGAAAGGGCGGGTAATCCGGTCGCTTTGGCTGCCGAATGCGCCTTAATAGCGGCGTTTTCGGCATAAATCGTACCATTCTCGACAGGTTCGGGCAGTCCGAGCGCCGCCGCCGATAGGGTTTCCAGCCCGTAAGGTGCAA
>DAIOVR010000026.1:0-13071 GCA_036758905.1 Beijerinckiaceae bacterium
GTGACAAGGGCAATCCGCCCGGAAAGATCGAAAAGGGATAGAGACATGCGGAATTTTCCTCACCGGTTTGCATATTAGTCGGCGAATGTGCGCGATGCGTGATCGCGTCGCAAGAGGATAATCGACAATCAGCCTTGACCACTGCGCCGAGATCAGCCACGAAATTGCGCCCGAGGGAGCCTATTTGAATGCCGGATATTGACGCGATCATCATCGGAGCGGGCGTTGTAGGCCTGGCCATTGCCAGTGCTGTGGCGCGGACGGGCCGTTCGGTCATTGTGCTTGAAGCGGCCGAGGGCATCGGTACCGAAACATCCTCGCGTAATTCCGAAGTGATTCATGCGGGTATTTATTATCCGGAAGGCAGCCTCAAGGCGCAGCTTTGCGTCGAAGGGCGACACGCGCTCTATGCCTGGTGCGATCAGCATCATGTGCCCTATCGCCGCTGCGGAAAACTGATCGTTGCCTCAGACGAGGCCGAACTCAACGCCATAGCTGCACTTGAGAAAAAAGGACGCGCCAACGGTGTCGATGATCTCCTCATGATTTCGGGCGAGGAAGCAAAGCGGCTTGAACCGGCGCTTTCCACCATTGGCGCTCTGATCTCACCCTCGACCGGAATTCTCGATAGTCACGCCTTTATGTTGTCGCTGCAGGGCGACGCCGAAGCCCATGGCGCCGCCTTTGCCTTTCACACGCCTTTTGTACGTGCGGAGCTCGGCGGCAATGCAATTTTTGTTGAAGCGGGTGGAGCAGAGCCCGTTCGGCTATCGACCTCCATCTTGATCAATGCAGCAGGCTTACATGCTTCGCGCGCGGCCAAGGCGATGGCGGGGCTTGCTTCCGCGCATATTCCTGAAACGCTCTATGCGAAGGGCAATTATTTCTCGCTGCGAGGGCGCGCTCCGTTTTCTCACCTGATTTATCCGGCGCCGCATACACACGGGTTAGGCGTGCATTTAACCCTCGATCTTGGCGGACAGGCGCGGTTTGGCCCCGATGTCGAATGGGTTGATACGCTCGATTATGAAGTAGACCCCACGCGGTGCGATGGCTTTGATGATGCGATTAAACGCTATTGGCCCGGCCTGCCTGAACATTCTCTTATTCCGGCCTATTCGGGCATCCGCCCTAAAATTTCAGGGCCGAATGATCCGGCGCCGGATTTCAGGATCGATGGACCTGAAACGCATGGCATAGCGGGCCTCATCAATTTATTCGGCATTGAAAGTCCGGGCCTTACCTCATCGCTGGCGATTGCCAATCATGTTTTAAACAAGATCGCGTAACAGCGATAAGGATCCGACCCCCATGACGCAGGTTTCCGATATTGATTTTGCTTCCTTTGCTCAACAGGCCGCAGAGCTAATTGGCGCGCACCATGTCTTGTCGGGTGCTGATATGGTGCCCTTTGAAATTGATTTCTGGAAGCAATATTCAGGCAAAGCTGCCCTTGTTGTTAAGCCCGGAACAACGGAGGAAGTCGCAGGTCTCGTTTCACTCGCCGCGCGCTTTGGCATTGCGATCGTTCCGCAAGGGGGCAATACGGGTTTGGTGAATGGCGGTATCCCTGATGGCTCAGGGCAAGAAGTTGTACTGTCCTTGCAACGGCTAAACCGCATCCGCGCGATTGATGAAGCGGGCGATTATATTACCGTTGAGGCGGGCGTTATTTTAGCCGATGTCCAAAAAGCGGCGGAGGGGGCTGATCGACTGTTTCCGCTGGCCCTCGGTGCCGAAGGATCGTGCCGCATCGGCGGCAATATTGCGACCAATGCTGGCGGTGTAAATGTTCTCCGCTATGGCATGACACGCGATCTCGTTTTAGGCCTCGAAGTCGTGTTACCCGATGGCCAAATGCTCGATCTCTTAAAGCCGCTCCGCAAAGATAATACGGGCTATGATTTGAAGCAGCTTTTCATCGGTTCCGAAGGGACGCTTGGTGTCGTAACCGCGGCAACGCTGAGGCTGGTCGCGCCCGCCCGTGAGCGCGTGACATTATGGCTTACGGTTGATCGCACAGAAGATGCTGTTTCCTTGTTCCGCCACTTACGCGGCGTGTTCGGCGATCTGATCTCATCCTTCGAGCTGGTGAGCTCTTATGGCGTTGAAGCCGCCTGTGAACATCTTCCAAACGTACGACGTCCCGTTGACAAGCCCTATCCTTGGCATGTGCTGATTGAAATCGCTTGGACATTCACCGAAGGGCTGCGGGAGCGGGCCGAGGCCGCTATTTCGACGCTGTTTGAAGAGGGCCGCGTTTTAGATGGCACGATTGCCGAGAATGAAGCCCAGCGCCAGATGATGTGGCGTATCCGCGAGGGCCAAAGCGAGGCTACGAGCAAAATTGGCTATGTCGTTCGCAGCGATGTGACGGTTGCCATTGCCGATATTCCAGCCCTTGTCGCGCGGTGTGAAGCATGGACGCCGGACTATGGGACGGATGTCGCCCTTCTGCCCTTTGGCCATATTGGTGATGGTAATTTGCACATGAATTTCGTTGTCCCGCGGGAAAAAGCGAAGGAGCTTTCGCCACCCCTTTTTGAGCGATTATTTGCCGAGGTGGACGCGCTGAACGGCTCGATCAGCGCTGAACATGGTGTGGGCCGAGCCAAACGTGACGCAATCGTCTCTCGGAAACCTGAAACGGCGATGATGCTGATGCGTCGACTTAAAGCGATGATGGACCCAATGGCGACCATGAACCCCGGAGTGGTGGTCGAGAGCGAACCTAACGAATGATTGCTTATCCATTCTTGGCCATTTGCTTTTCAGCCGCTCTATGCCTAAATGCCTGAAAATCGGGCACTAACCTCTTCTAACTGGATCACTTAGCAATGATTTTGCGGTATTTCTTATGCACCCTATTCGCCTTAGTCGGGCTCGTTATGAGCGAATTGGGAATAGCCCATGCGGCCCCCCGTACCGACTTGAATATTGGCGTCCGGTTGGAGCCACCGCATCTCGACCCAACGGCAGGAGCTGCCGCAGCCATTGGTGAAATCGGCTATGCCAATATTTTTGAAGGCCTGACGCGCATTGACCGCTCGGGCAAGGTGCAACCGGCACTGGCTTCCAGCTGGGAGATTTCGGACGACGGTAAGGTTTATACTTTCCACCTCCGCAACGGCGTTCGGTATCATGACGGCTCGCCGTTTAATGCATTCACTGCCAAAGCATCGCTTGACCGTGCGCGGGGACAAGACAGCGTTAATCCACAAAAAGGGCTTTTTGAACCTATCGAGACGATTACAATCCCCGATGCATCGACCATCGTGATAACGCTCAAGCGTTCGACGGGGGCATTTCTGTTTAATCTCGGTTGGCCTGCCGCTATTATGGTGGCACCTAGTTCGGCCGATGCGAACAAGACCAATCCCATCGGAACGGGGCCGTTTAAATTTTCATCATGGATGAAAGGTTCAAGCCTCGAGCTTGTTCGAAATGAGGCCTATTGGGGAACGCCCGTTAAACTGGAGAGGGTGACGTTTAAATTCGTGAGCGATCCATCGGCAGCTTATGCTGGATTGCTGGCCAATGATATCGATGCCTTCCCAATTTATCCGGCCCTTGAAAATCTTGATCAGTTTCGCGCCGATAAACGCTTCTCGGTGGTTGTTGGCAATACCGAAGGCAAAACGATTATGGCCATCAATAATGGCAAGAAACCCTTTGATGATCTGCGCGTACGACAAGCGCTCGCCTACGCTGTGGATCGCAAAGCCGTGATTGATGGCGCGATGTTTGGGATTGGCCAACCCATTGGCTCGCATTACGCGCCGACAGATCCCGGCTATGTCGATCTGACAGGACAATATGCATATGATCCCTATCACTCTAAAGCGCTTCTGCGAGAAGCAGGCGTAACCGACCTCAAATTACGCTTGGTATTGCCTCCGCCTGAATATGCGCGCCGCGGTGGCGAGATTATCGCTCAGCAATTAAAGGCGATCGGCGTGACGGTTGAGCTTGTACCCGTTGAATGGGCACAATGGCTCTCGGATGTGTTCAAAGCCAAGAATTATGATCTGACGATCATCTCGCATGTCGAGCCGATGGACCTCGATATTTATGCACGGGACGATTATTATTTCGATTATCACAGCGACGCCTATAAGGCCGTGATCACGGAATTGGCTGCAACGTCCGATGAAGCCAAGAGGCTGGAATTGATCGGCAAAGCGCAAAAGATTTTGGCAGATGACTGCGTCAACGTGTTTCTCTTTCTGTTGCCCAAAAGCGGCGTCTGGAATGCTAAGCTCAAAGGCTTATGGGAGAATGCACCGATCCCCGTTAATGACCTGACGCAAGTTGAATGGACCGAGTAAAATTATATGTCGGACCCACACCACCCTTACGTAACCGATAACGCCTTTCGTGGTGCTGTTTTGGGTGGTGCAACAGAGCCCACCTTTTCAGGCGCCCTGTCATTTATGCGTCGCCGATATTCGCGCGAGCTTCAAGGCGTAGATGCGGTGGTGTGGGGCGTGCCGTTTGATTGCGCAACGTCAAACCGCCCCGGCGCGCGGTTTGGTTCGCAGGCTATTCGCCGTGCGTCAGCCATCTTTGATGGCGACCCGCAATATCCGTCAGGTAAGGATCCGTTCGAAAAATTGGCGGTGATCGATTGGGGTGATTGCGCGATCAATCATGCACGGCTTGATCTCGTACCGGGTGCGATTGAAACCGAAGCCAAAGCCATTATCGCTTCAGGTGCCCATCTCATCACCATGGGCGGCGATCATTTTATTACGCTGCCATTGCTGCGCGCCCATGTGGCCAAACATGGCCCGCTCGCTTTGGTGCAGTTCGATGCGCATCAAGACACGTGGCATGATGATGGTGTAGCGCTCTCGCATGGAAATTTCGTGACGCGTGCCGTTAAAGAAGGACTGATCGATACAACCCATTCCATCCAGATCGGCATTCGGACAATTGCGCCAGAAACCTGCGGCATTGAGATTATCGATTCCTATACGGCGATCGAAATGGGCCCCAAGGCAATATCCGATGCGATTCATCGTCGGGTCGGTAACAAGGCCGCGTATCTCACCGTCGATATCGATGTGCTCGATCCCGCCTTCGCACCCGGCACCGGAACGCCTGTTGCAGGTGGCTTATCCTCGGCGCAAGTGCTGATGACCATCGATAAGATTGCAACGCTTGATTGGCGCGGCATGGATGTTGTTGAAGTAGCGCCCGCTTATGATCATACCGACATTACGGCGATTGCCGCGTCGACCGTGATCCAGCATTATTTACAGGGATTGGCGGCTAAAAAATCCTGATCTTTTTGATCACAATCGATCCCGCAACGCGTACCACGTCATGGCCATCACCATGGACGGGTAGCGTAGGAGCGTGCCACCCGGAAAAGGCGGCGCGGGTAGGCGTGCGAAGACATCGAAACGGTCTTGCTCGCCGCATATCGCCTCGGCCAAAACTTTACCTGCCATTGTCGCCGTACCTACGCCCTGCCCCGAATAGCCGCCCGACGTATAGAGGCCTGGACGCAACCGCCGCATGAAAGGCAGGCGTTTAACCGTTACGGCCAAGGTCCCGCCCCACCCATAATCGATGCGCACATCAGACAGTTGCGGATAAAGCTTTAAGAGATGCTTGCGCACAAAACCTTTGATGTCGGATGGAAAGTGACGGCCATAGGTTTCGCCACCACCAAAAATCATTCGGTTATCAGCGGAGAGGCGCCAATAATAAACGACGAAGCGTGAATCAGCCGCGGCTTCGCGACCGGGTATCAATTGGGTTGCCTTATCCCCTAAAGGCTCGGTAGCTAGAATGAAATTATGAAGCGGCATCACGCGGGCTTCAGTCGTCGCATCAAGCCCGTGCATATATCCATTGCACGCCAGAATAACGCTATCTGCCGTAATGGTTCCGGTCGATGTTTCAACACGTGGCTTAGCACCCTCGGTGATGCGAAGGGCGCGTGTACCTTCATACAGCTTGGCACCTGCCGCTTTTGCGGCGCGTGTTAATCCTAATGCATAATTAAGGGGATGCAGATGACCTGCGGATTGCTCCCGCCAACCGCCATAATAGCCAAAGGTACCAAGGCTTGCTGCAATCTCGTCGCGCGATAAAACCGTGATGTCATTAACGCCATAATCATTGCGAAGAAGGTCTATCTCTTGCTGCATATCGTCGAGATAGCGCTCTTTATGGATCGCGTGGATCAAGCCATTTTGCCAATCGCAGGATATATCGTGTTTCTGGATCAGGCTTTTGACAAGTCCCTTGGCTTCTTCGCCGAGATCAAACAGGCGATGAGCGTCGGCTTTGCCGAACCAGTTTTCGAGCGTCGATTGTTCCCGTCGTTGTGCCGAGTGAAGCTGACCACCATTTCGTCCCGAGGCGCCCCACCCTACGCGATTGGCTTCAATCAGAATCACAGAACGCCCACGCTCGGAAAGATGCAGCGCAGCGGATAGCCCCGTATAGCCGCCGCCGATGATACAGACATCGGCTGTCGCATCGCCGTCTAAACGCGGAAAGGATTCAAGGCCATTTGCCGTCGCGGCATAATAGGAGGGCGCATGGTCTTCTTGTTTCAGCATTGGATTAGTGAACCCTGCCGTCCTTTTTAAGCGCGCTATAGGTTTCGTCCAACGTCTTGGTTGCCCGCTTGATCAGCTCATCGGCTTCGGCATGCGAGATGACCAAAGGCGGCGAAATGATCATGCTGTCGCGTGTCGCACGCATGATAAGGCCATTGCTGAACGATATGTCGCGGCAAAGTGTTCCGACATCACCCGTATTGGCAAATTTTTCTGCACGTGATGGCTTATTCGGAACCAATTCCAAAGCACCAATAAGGCCCACCATGCGGGCCTCGCCGACGAGCGGATGCTGGCCAAGCGCTAACCACTGCTTTTGGAAATACGGGCCGATATCATTGGCGACGCGATCAACGAGACCTTGCTCTTCAATGATTTTCAAATTCGCAAGCGCAGCGGCTGCACAGCTCGGATGACCGGAATAAGTATAGCCATGGTAGAACTCTTCACCGATCCCGATGATGACATCGGCCACGCGATCCGAAACCATCACACCGCCCATCGGTAGATAGCCAGACGTAAGTCCCTTCGCGATCGACATCAGATCAGGCTTGATGCCATAATAGTCAGAGCCAAACCAACGGCCCGTGCGTCCGAAGCCGCAAATCACTTCGTCGGCCACGAGCAAAATATCGTATTTCTCGCAAATCCGTTTGATCTCAGGCCAGTAGGTTTCAGGCGGAATAATCACGCCACCAGCACCCTGAATAGGCTCGGCGATGAAGGCTGCGACGCGGTTCTCGCCAAGCTCTTCGATTTTCTTTTCCAATTGCTGCGCCGCCCAAATGCCGAATTCGGCAGGGGTCATATCGCCGCCTTCACCGAACCAATAGGGTTGCGGGATGTGAACAATCCCCGGGATCGGCATGCCGCCTTGGTTGTGCATCGGCTTCATGCCGCCCAGCGAGGCACCCGCCATGGTGGAGCCATGATAGGCATTGTGCCGCGCGATGATGATGTCTTTCGTGGGCTTGCCTTTCAGCGCCCAATAATGCCGCACCAATCGAACGACCGTATCATTGGCTTCCGATCCCGAGCCACAGAAAAAGACGTGATTAACATGCGCTGGTGCCAAGTTTGCGAGCTTCTCGGCCAGGCGAATGGCAGGGGCATTGGAGGTTTTAAAAAACGAATTATAGAAGGCCAATTCCTTCATTTGCTCATGCACGGCATCGGCAATGGCGGTTTGGCCATGCCCGACATTGGTGCACCAAAGCCCCGCCATGCCATCAAGATAACGATTGCCATCCGAATCCTCGATCCAAACGCCTTCACCCCGCACCATCACACGACTGCCCTCGGCGGCGAGTGCTTTGAAATCGGTGAATGGATGCAAATAATGCCGCGAATCTGCCGCGCGCAATTCAGCCGTTGGATAGAGATTGGATGAAGCCATGATGGTTCCTGCGTTTGATGAAAAAGCGATTAAACGTTCAAGAGCAGATATTCCCGCTCCCACGGGCTGATGACGCCCATATAGGTTTCAAACTCGGCGCGTTTAATGGCGCCATAGGTAGCGACAAAGCCTTTGCCAAAAATATCGGCCAATTCTTCGCAGTCCTCGAAGAGCTGTACGGCTTCAAGCAAACCACGCGGCAGGCCAAAGGGTAACTCATAGGCTGACCCTTCGATTGGTTCAGACGGCGCAAGCCCCTCGGTCATACCAAGATAGCCGCATGCCAGCGACGCGGCAATGGCGAGATAGGGATTGGCGTCCGATGACGGGATACGGTTTTCAACGCGGCGTGCCTCTGGCCCGGAATTGGGAACGCGCAACCCGACCGTACGATTATCATAGCCCCAATGGACATTGATGGGTGCCACGGATTTGCGCACCAAGCGACGATAGGAGTTCACATAAGGTGCCATGATGCACATGACATGCGGCAAATAGCGTTGCTGGCCTGCAATGAAGGAAAAGAATTCGGGCGTCGGCTTTCCGTCCTTATCGGAGAAAATATTTTTCCCCGTCTTGGTATCCACTATCGACTGGTGAATATGCATGGCAGAGCCCGGCTCATTGGCAATCGGCTTAGCCATAAAGGTTGCATACATATTATGCTTGAGTGCGGCTTCGCGGATAGTGCGCTTGAATAAAAACACCTGATCGGCAAGTGCCAAGGGATCGCCATGGCGCAAATTGATTTCCATTTGCGCCGCACCCTCTTCATGGATCAGCGTATCGATCTCAAGGCCTTGGGCTTCGGAGAAGTCATAAATATCGTCGAACAAATCATCGAATTCATTGACGGCTGCCATGGAGTAAGATTGCCGCCCCGTCTCTGCCCGACCGGAACGCCCAACCGGTGGCTTTAGCGGATAATCCGGATCCTGATTGCGCTCGACAAAGTAGAATTCAAGTTCCGGCGCAACGGTCGCCTTCCATCCCTTATGGCGATAGAGATCGATAATGCGGCGAAGCAATTGGCGCGGAGCGATTTCTACCGGACGCCCGTCTTGCTGAAAGGCATCATGAATGACTTGCGCGGTCGGATCTGACGCCCAAGGCACAACGGAAAGGGTCGAAAAATCAGGCTCGAGATGGATGTCGCCATCGGCTGCATCATAGGGGAATTGCTCGTCATCGGACGGATAATCCCCCGTAATCGTTTGGAGAAAAATCGAACCGGGCAAGGACATCCGTGGCGCATCGACAAATTTGGAGGCAGGCATCATTTTGCCGCGTGCAACACCCGCCATATCGGGGACAATACACTCAATATCCTCAAGCCCTCTTGTCTCAAGCCATTGGGAGGCCGTCGCCATATTATCAGCCCCGCGTACGGGGGATTTTGAAATTTTCTTTTTCGCCATAATCTATTCCAACTATCACGTCTTAGCCCAATATATAGGCTAAATTTGCGACCCTATTATAAATTAGGGGCTGAATAAGCCACTATAATTGGCTCACTATGACAGATTTCACCATTTGGCACAGCCCCACATCAAAACGAATAAGCCCGTATACAAGCCAAGCCTGCCTCAAATTACATCGGTCGTGGGGCTTTTCAGATGGGATAATCGTGCTTTAACACTTGAAGCTTGCATTGTTGAAATGCTTTAAAAAACAAGAGTGGCACGCTTCAGCCCTCGGTCGACTACGGAGAAATCGGATGAAACAGACATATAAAATCGGATTGTGGACTATGGCTGCCGCCGTATTGGGCGCGCTTTCATTACCGGCCATGGCCGAAAACCGGGTGGTTAACGTGTATAATTGGTCGGATTATATCGACCCCGCGATTTTGGATGATTTTACCAAAGAGACCGGCATCACGGTTAAATACGATGTGTTCGACTCCAATGAATTGCTAGAAACCAAATTACTAGCAGGCAAAACGGGCTATGATGTCGTTGTGCCATCGGGCAATTTTTTAGGCCGCCAAATCGGTGCGGGTGTTTTTGTAAAGCTCGATAAGTCGAAATTACCGGGCCTCTCGCATGTATGGCCTGATGTTGCCAATCGCCTCGCTACCTATGATCCCGGCAATGAATATGCCGTCAATTATATGTGGGGCACCACCGGCATTGGCTACAATGTCGCCAAGATCAAAGAACGTATGCCAGATGCACCACTTGATTCTTGGAAGATGGTCTTTGACCCTGAAGTGCTCGCCAAGTTCAAAGATTGCGGCGTCATGTTTTTAGATGCACCGGATGAAATCATTCCAGCCGCGCTCAACTATCTCGGTAAAGATCCAAATTCACGTAACCCAGATGATTTCACTGCCGCAGAAGATCTTCTTAAAAAGGTTCGCCCGTTTGTGAAGAAATTCCATTCGTCCGAATATATCAATGCGCTTGCTAATGGCGATGTCTGCTTGGTCATTGGCTGGTCTGGCGATGTTAAACAGGCAGCCAGCCGTGCTGCTGATAAGAACAAGACCCAAAAAGATCCAAAGAAAAAAATCGAGATCGGCTATACGATTCCTAAAGAAGGCGCCGGCATGTTCTTCGATAATTTTGCGATTCCAAAAGATGCGAAGAATTTAAATGAAGCCTATATCTTCATTGATTATATGCTTCGCCCCGAAGTTATCGCGAAAGCTTCGAATTTTATCTCGTATCCCAACGGCAATATCGATTCACAAAAGTTTATTGATAAGGGTATTTTGGAAGATAAAAACATCTTCCCGGATGATGCGACCATGGCGAAGCTGTTTATCGTAAAGCCGCTTGATCAAAAGTCACAACGTGACTCGACCAAAGTCTGGCGCGAAATCAAGCGCAAATGATTTAGAAAATAAGGCCCGGCGGTTAGCTCTGCCGGGCCTTTTTCATAAGTGCTAAAAACTTAGAAAGTCCTGCCAATGTCTGCCAAAGCCCTTGGACCTGTCCGCCGGAAATTTGCACCCTGGAACGATCCGTCTGCCGTTCCTCTTATCAAAATTCGCGATGTGTCTAAGTCCTTCGGCAGTTTCACCGCCGTTAATAATGTCTCTCTCGATATTTATGAGCGGGAATTCTTTGCACTGCTTGGCCCATCGGGCTGCGGCAAGACCACCTTGATGCGCATGTTGGCAGGGTTCGAAACACCTTCTGCGGGCTCAATCTCCATCGCAGGTGAGGATCTGGCAGGTACGCCGCCCCATAAGCGTCCCGTCAATATGATGTTTCAATCTTATGCGCTCTTTCCGCATATGAGCGTTGAGAAAAACATCGCCTTCGGGCTTGAAATGGACAAATTACCGAAGGGCGAAATTTCGGCGCGGGTTGAAGAGATGTTAAAGCTCGTCAAGCTCGAAGAATTCGCCAAGCGCAAGCCGCACCAGCTCTCGGGTGGCCAGAGGCAGCGCGTGGCGCTTGCGCGCTCGATTGCCAAACGGCCCAAAGTTCTACTGCTCGACGAACCTTTGGGTGCGCTCGATAAAAAGCTGCGTGAAGAAACTCAGTTTGAATTGCTCGATCTACAAATGGCACTCGGTATGACCTTTGTGATCGTGACGCATGATCAAGACGAAGCCATGACCATGGCAGACCGGATCGCGGTGATGAATCACGGACAATTCGTTCAAATCTCGCCTCCCGCCGAACTCTATGAACAGCCGGTTTCTAAATATGTGGCCGACTTTATCGGCGATATAAATCTCGTCGAAGGGCGCGTTACGAAAAACGAGCGGGGCCATATCGTCCTTGGAAGCGAAGTAACAGGCGGTCGCATCGAGGCATCGGGCGAAACGGTGGCAGGGCTTGGGGACAAAGCTTGGTTTGCCGTGCGCCCTGAAAAAGTATCGATCGATCTGCAACCGCCTAATGATCCGACGGTGAATACCGCCTCCGGAACTGTTTGGGATATCGGTTATGTCGGCGATATTTCTGTCTACCATGTCAAGCTCGAAAATGGCGGCACGATGCGTGCTTCCATTGCCAATACGCGCCGGGTGGTGGAGCGCCCGATCAGCTGGGAAGACAAAGTATTCCTGACCTGGGCGCCCGATGCTGGCATTGTATTGACGAAGTAAGGCTCAAGCCATGGCCAAACCCCTGCAAACACAAAATAGACGCTGGATCGTTACCGCCATTCCCTATCTCTGGATGGTAATTTTTTTTCTGGTGCCGTTTTTCATTGTTCTGAAAATTTCCTTCTCGAACTCTGAAATTGCCCAACCGCCCTATTCGCCCGTCTTCGATTTAATTGTCGATGGGTGGGACGAGACGCTCGACAAATTGGCCTCGCTCACCACGGATAATTATCTTCGTCTGATTCAAGATTCG
Organism: Beijerinckiaceae bacterium; assembly: GCA_036758905.1. Classification (GTDB taxonomy): domain Bacteria; phylum Pseudomonadota; class Alphaproteobacteria; order Rhizobiales; family Beijerinckiaceae; genus CAIUPE01. Next base: position 12,294 of record DAIOVR010000026.1, read on the forward strand.
ATTTATTCGAGCTCTTATCTTTCTAGCCTTTGGATCGCTGGCTCATCGACCGTAATGATGCTGTTTATCGCGTATCCGATTGCTTATGGCATGGCGCGGGCACCAAAATCATGGCGGCCAACGCTTGTTATGATGGTGATCTTGCCTTTTTGGACAAGCTTTCTTATTCGCGTCTATGCGTGGATTGCCATTCTTTCGGAAGAGGGGCTTTTAAATTCTGCGCTCACCTGGCTTGGTGTGATCGATGAGCCGATCCAAATTCTATCGACGAATATGGCCGTTTATATCGGCATCCTTTATTCTTATCTGCCCTTCATGGTGTTACCGCTTTATTCCAATTTAGAAAAAATGGATGATAGTCTTATTGAAGCAGCGAAGGATTTGGGCTGCACGCAGATTGGTGCCTTTTGGCGCGTTACGTTTCCTCTCTCCCTTCCTGGTGTGATTGCCGGATGTTTTCTGGTGTTTATTCCAGCCGTCGGCGAATTTGTGATCCCCGATCTGCTAGGCGGGTCGGATACGATCATGATCGGCAAAACCATGTGGGAAGAGTTTTTCAACAACCGCGATTGGCCTGCAGCATCTGGTGTTGCCATTGCGCTTCTGATTATTTTGATGATCCCAATCATGATCTTCCAAACCAATGAAGCGCGGCAGCAGGAGGCAGGTCGATGAAGCGGCTAAGCCTCTTTAATGTTGTATCGCTTACCCTCGGCTTTACGTTTTTGTATTTGCCGATTGTGTTATTGGTGATCTATTCCTTCAATGCTGGGAGGTC
>DAIOVR010000026.1:13171-21465 GCA_036758905.1 Beijerinckiaceae bacterium
GTTGCACTCAATATTGATCGCGGGTTCTGGACCATTGTGCTTTCGCATATCACCTTCACAATGTGCTTTGTTGCCGTTGTTGTTCAATCACGACTGTCGAGCTTTGATCGCTCGATTGAAGAAGCAGCGCTTGATTTGGGCTGCACGCCCTTCATGACCTTTTTCCGGATTACCTTGCCGATTATTTTACCCGCCGTGATTTCGGCATGGATGCTGGCCTTTACGCTTTCGCTGGATGATCTTGTGATCGCGAGCTTTACAACGGGACCGGGTGCCACCACGCTGCCGATGAAAATTTATTCAGATGTCCGGCTAGGGGTTAAGCCGGAAATCAACGCCATCTGTTCGCTGATGGTGGCCGTCGTTACCATCGCGGTTATCATCGCATCGGTATTGACGAAACATCAGGAAGTCGAACGCGAGCGCGCGGAACGATTGGCCGCTAACGCGCCCTAACTTGAAGCGAGATTGCTTATGACCACGGTCCCCTTTAACCTTCCGCTAGAGGCTCGAATAGAAGCAAGTGAGCCAATCGCTCGCGAAAGACTCGTGAAGGGCATGCCTATGGCAGGCAGTCTGGCGGCTCTCACCAATGATGAGCAAGGCTTCCATGTCGGGCAATGGGTCTCGGAGCCAGGAGCCTGGCGTATCAATTATACGGAAGATGAATTATGCGTCATCCTTGAAGGAAGCGGACGGCTTATCGGCGATGATGGCTCGGAGCTTCCCTTTAAAACAGGAAGCGCCTTTGTTATTCCGCGCGGCTTTCAAGGCATTTGGGAAACGACCGAAAGGGTGCGCAAAATCTATGCGATTGCGGAATAGTGCATCTGATGTGTAATATTATCGAAATAATCGTGTAAATCATTCCTTTTGGAGTTCTTATCATGGCATTCGAAGCTAAGGCACCCCACACCGAGTGGGAAGAATTTCTGCGCGGACACCCCGAAACCCGCTTTATTGATACGTTTATGATTGGCGCTTCGAGCCAAGTATTCGGCAAGCGCGAACCGGCCAAAGATTTGGACCGTGTCTTTTCATCCGGTGTTACATTTTCAGCCTGTGCCGCCCTTCTTGATGTCCATGGCCACGGACATAATGCGGCGGGCCTCGGTTCAACCGATGGCGACCCCGATGCGGTGGGCTTTCCCATTCCGGGCACATTGGTGCCGGTGCCATGGGCGTCTTCACCAACGGCACAATGTTTGCTCGACATGCGCGATGCCAAAACCAATGAGCCGCTTTGGTTTGATCCGCGCAAAATTCTTAGCGATGTTGTGGCAGGACTTCACGCACAAGGTTTGTATCCGGTTGTGGCCTGTGAACTTGAATTCTACTTGATTGGTTCCGAGCGCACAGAAAAAGGGGGCATTCGTCCTTCGCGCTTGAAGCGAACCGCTGCACCGCCCCATTCGCCGCAAAATCTCGGACTGGATGCGGTTGAAGACTATGCTGATTTTGTATCGGCCATTGAACGCGCCGCCGCCCTGCAACATATCCCCGCAACAACAGCGGTTGCCGAATATGGCCTAGGTCAATTTGAAATCAATCTGCAGCATGGCAATGATCCCGTTCTTGCGGCGGATCAGGCCGTCTTATTGAAACGGCTGATCCGTGGCGTGGCCCGTTCTCAAGGCCATGATGTGACCTTTATGGGCAAGCCCTATATGGACCAACCCGGCAGCGGACTGCATGTGCATGTCAGCCTGTGTGACAAAGATGGACGTAATCTCTTTGGAAGCAAAGAAGGCGAGCCACTCTTTTATCACGCCATCGCCGGTATGCAGGCGATGCTCGCGGAATCGCTCGCACTGTTCGCGCCGAATATTGCTTCCTTCCGTCGATTCAAGCCACATAATTTTGTGCCCGTTAATGCGCATTGGGGACATAATAATCGGTCAGTTGCACTGCGCGTGCCATTGGGCGAAGGACAGGCCAAGCGGATTGAGCATCGCGCTTCATCGGCAGACGCATCGCCCCATTTGGTATTAGCCGCGATTTTATCGGCACTGCATTACGGCATTCAAAATAGGCTCACACCAACGCCGCCTGTTGATCTCAAGCGCGCCGATGAAATGGCGCCACCACCCGGTGCTACTAAAATGGCCAAGCATTTTCTAGCAGCCCTTGATGATCTGGCTAAGGCCAAAAAACTCGCGGGCTTTATTCCAGCACGTTTCTTGAAAGCCTATTGCGAGATGAAAATCGGCGAATATAACGAGCTCTTCGCCGAGCCATCGGAACGCGAGTTCAATTATTATTTGTGAGTAGTTGAATAGAATTCGATATGGCCATTAGCGGCCATATCGTTTCTCAAGCAATTCAAAGACGAGACGAGCTGCTTGCGGATCGCCGCCTTCGGGCCTGCCATTCTTGGCCGCTGGCACCCAGCAGAACACATCGAAATGCGCCCATGCTTTTGCTTTCTCGACAAAGCGCTGAAGGAAGAGAGCAGCTGTTACTGAACCGGCAAATCCACCCGATGTGATGTGATTAATATCGGCGATTTTGGATTGAAGCCCTTTTGCATAGGGCTTCCAAAGCGGCATACGCCAGACGGGATCATTCACCCGATCCCCCGCATGTGCAATATCATGCGCCAGAGCATCATCATCCGTATAATAGGGCGGTAGGTCGGGGCCAAGGGCCACACGCGCTGCACCCGTAAGCGTCGCAAAATCCAAAATCAGATCGGGCGATTCCTCATCGGCCAACGCCAAAGCATCGCCCAAAATTAAACGACCTTCGGCATCCGTATTGCCGATTTCGACACTGATGCCTTTGCGGCTTGCAAGCACATCGCCGGGTCTGAAGGCGGAACCGGAAATGGAATTTTCGACCGCCGCAACAATCAGACGAAGCCTGATCTTTAGCCCAAAGGACATAACCATGCGAGCGGCTGCAATGGCCACGGCAGCGCCGCCCATATCCTTCTTCATCAATAGCATGGAATTATCGGGCTTGATGTTAAGGCCACCCGTATCGAAAGCCACGCCCTTTCCGACCAGCGTGATTTTGGGATGTTTCTCATCGCCCCACACCATATCGATGATCCGCGGCGCACGAGGCGAAGCGCGGCCAACAGCATGCACCATCGGGTAATTCTGCGTGAGTAGATCGTCACCAATAACCGACCGTATCTTTGCTCCAAACTGATCGGCCAACGAGCGAATGGCAAATTCAATTTCTTGGGGGCCAAGATCATTGGCTGGCGTATTGATGAGGTCCCGCCCCTCGGCAATTGCCTCAGCCATCAGGGAAACCCGATTGGCATCGACATTGGCGGGTGGGACGAGTTTTGTCGTCACGCCCTTTGGATTGGCCTTGTAGCGTTCATACCGATAGGTCCCGAGCACAAAGGCCAAAGTCGTCAGCGTCGCATCCCCAAAATCGCCTTCCAACCGATAAATACCGGCGGGGAGTGCACTCGCCAATTTGCCCGCCAGAAAAGGATCGCGCTCTGGTGCCTTGGGTTTTTCTACCCCGAATAAAACGGCCTTTACCGGCGCCGCGAGGCCCGGAATAAGCACATGCGCCCCTACCTCGCCCTCAAATCCGCTGGCTTTTACAAATTCCGCGGCTTCTGGCGCGACATCGGAAGCCACCGCCCGCCAATTATCGGCGTGAACGGCATAAATCGGCACGGAGGAATCATAGGCGGCGGATAAAGCAGCGTGCATGGACAACATCCTGAGGTTTTTCTAAACTTTCTCCCACTATGGCGGACAGAGATGATGCGCCGCAAGGGAGGCGCTTTAAGAACTTAAGCGGCGCTCCGTCAAAAAGCCCCCTTGCGCCCGACGCGCTGATCCCTATAGTCCGCCGCCATTCAGAAATTTTCAGCCGAGAGCCGCTTCCATGTCGAAAAAATCAGTCAAAAAAGTCGTCCTCGCCTATTCAGGCGGTCTGGACACCTCCATCATCCTGAAGTGGTTGCAGACGACCTATGGCTGTGAAGTGGTCACGTTCACCGCCGATCTCGGCCAAGGCGAGGAATTGGGGCCAGCACGCGACAAGGCCCTGCTCTTGGGCATCAAGCCGGAAAACATTTTCATCGAAGACCTTCGCGAGGAATTTGTCCGCGATTACGTATTCCCGATGTTCCGCGCTAATGCGGTTTATGAAGGCGTATATTTGCTCGGCACCTCGATTGCGCGTCCGCTGATTGCCAAAAAGCAAATCGAGATTGCGGAGAAGGTTGGAGCCGATGCCGTCTCCCATGGTGCAACGGGCAAAGGCAATGATCAGGTCCGCTTCGAGCTGGGCTATTACGCCTTGAACCCGAACATCACCATCATCGCGCCATGGCGTGAATGGGATTTGCGCTCGCGCGAACAATTGATTGCCTTTGCAGAACAACACCAAATTCCGATCGCTAAAGACAAGCGCGGCGAAGCGCCTTTCTCGGTTGACGCGAATTTGCTGCACGCCTCGTCAGAAGGCAAAGTGCTCGAAGATCCCGCAGTCGAAGTGCCGGATTATGTCTATTCGCGCACAATTGGGCCGGAAGCGGCACCCGATAAAGTCACCACCATCACGGTTGATTTTGTCAAAGGCGATGCAGCAGCCATCAATGGCGAGAAGCTCTCGCCTGCAAGTCTCCTTGCCAAACTCAATGCGCTCGGCAAAGAAAACGGCATTGGCCGCTTGGACTTGGTCGAAAACCGTTTCGTCGGCATGAAATCGCGCGGCATGTATGAAACGCCCGGCGGTACGATTTTGCTTACCGCCCATCGTGCGATGGAATCCATCACACTAGATCGCGGCGCGGCACATCTCAAAGACGAGTTGATGCCGAAATATGCCGAACTCATCTATAACGGCTTCTGGTTCTCGCCCGAGCGTGAAATGCTACAGGCCTTGATTGATAAAAGCCAAGAAGCGGTAACGGGTCGCGTGACGCTGAAGCTTTACAAAGGCAATGTCATCGTGATTGGTCGCGAGAGCCCCTATTCGCTCTATGATCAGGATCTCGTAACATTCGAAGAAGGCGCCGTGGCTTATGATCACCGTGATGCGGCGGGCTTTATCAAACTCAATGCGTTACGCTTGCGTACGCTCGGCATGCGGAAGAAGAAGCACGGGATGTGATACTATTCGACACCGCCGCTCTCATCCTCAAAGAGGGCGGCGATGTCGCGGCCACCGTAAAGAATGCGGACGATGTGGACAGTGTCATCAGTCACAGTGAATGCAATCGTGACGCGGCGTTCGAAACCAATAATACGAAGACCGGAATAAAGATCGTCCCGTTGGCTACCTCGACGGGGAAATTGAACCAAGGCATCAATATAACGCTGTAGCCGACCAACATATTTATTGGCGATGGCCGTTGAGCCTTGATTGTCCACGATCCAATCATAAAGTGAATCGATATCGTCTCTTGCCTGGAACTGGTATGAAAGTTTAAATTTTTTCACCTGCTGCCGCCATTCGCGCACGATAGCGCTCTTCAAGCCTATCAAATACTTCGTCGCTCGAAAGCGACGGACGGGGGTCTTCAATTGCGGCTTTAATCTCGGCCTTTAAGCGTTCATAATTTTCCTTCCGCTCGGCCTCGCGGTCCTCCAGCAGGCGCAGGCCAGCGCGCACCACTTCGCTGGCGTTCTGATAGCGGCCATCGCGGATGACTTCCGCGATGAAATTTTCAAATCTTTCACCCAAATGAACATTGGCCATAAGCAAAACTCCCGAGACTGAACTGAATATGTCAATAGATATCAAATATAGACATAAACTTCAAGATCGATTGGCTTTTTCTAGCCGTCGCGGCATTTTTCATGGTGCGGACGCCCGGCGGGTAACCTTGCCCTTTCCGCTTCCCTTATCCGCTCAAATCGGGTATGTGCAGCGCAATAAGACGTTTCCCCTGCCCGGCCTCCTGATCGATGCCGGGCTTTGCCGTTCAAAAGAACCCCTAAAAACCGTTCATTTCGCTTAAAATTAGCCCTATCCGAGAAAGCACCACCATGGATCTCCGCAATATCGCCATCATCGCGCACGTCGACCACGGCAAAACCACGCTTGTTGATAAGCTGCTCGCCCAGTCCGGTACGTTCCGCGAGAACCAGAAGGTGGCTGAACGCGCCATGGACTCGAACGATCTTGAGCGCGAGCGCGGCATTACGATTTTGGCCAAGTGCACCTCGGTGCAGTGGCACGATACCCGAATCAACATTGTCGACACCCCCGGCCACGCCGATTTCGGCGGCGAAGTTGAGCGTATTCTAAACATGGTCGACGGTGTTGTGGTGCTCGTCGATGCGGCTGAAGGCCCGATGCCTCAGACCAAGTTCGTGGTGTCAAAGGCACTCAAGCTCGGCTTGAAGCCGATTGTTGCGATCAACAAGATCGATAAGCCTGAAGCGCGCGCTTCGGAAGTCGTCAACGAAGTGTTCGATCTCTTCGCCGCACTCGACGCCACCGATGAGCAGCTCGACTTCCCAATCCTTTATGGTTCAGCCAAGCAAGGCTGGATGTCGACCAATCCGGACGGACCAAAGGACTCACTCGGACCAATGTTCGATATGATCTTGGCCCATGTTGCACCACCAAAGACCGAAGAAGGCGCTTTCCGCCTCATCGGCACAATTTTGGAAGCCAACCCCTATCTCGGCCGCATCGTCACGGGCCGCATCACGTCAGGTTCGGTAAAGCCTAACCAAGCCTTCAAAGTGTTGGGCGCTGATGGCAAGCTCATCGAGCAAGGCCGCGTCTCGAAAGTGCTCGGCTTCCGTGGTCTTGAACGCGTGCCTGTTGATGAAGCGGTCGCTGGTGACATTGTTGCGATTGCAGGCATGGTCAAAGGTACGGTCGCTGACACGTTCTGCGATCCATCGATTGATGTGCCACTGCCTGCCCACCCGATTGATCCACCAACCGTTACCATGCAGTTCCGTGTGAACGACTCGCCGCTTGCGGGCACGGAAGGCGACAAGGTCACAAGCCGCGTCATCCGCGATCGGTTGTTCAAAGAAGGCGAAGGCAACATCGCGCTGCGCATTACGGAATCGGCCGACAAGGATTCGTTCGAAGTCGCAGGCCGTGGTGAATTGCAGCTTGCTATTTTGATCGAACAAATGCGCCGCGAAGGTTTCGAACTTGCCGTGTCACGTCCTAAGGTCGTGTATTCGCGCGACCCGGACACCAATCAAGTGCTTGAGCCAATCGAAGAAGTCGTCATCGACGTTGATGAAGAACATTCCGGCGTTGTCGTGCAGAAAATGTCGGAGCGTAAAGCCGATATGATGGAAATGCGTCCATCGGGCGGCAATCGTTTGCGTCTTGTGTTCCACGCCCCAACCCGTGGCTTGATCGGCTATCTCGGCGAATTGCTCACCGATACACGCGGTACCGCGATCATGAACCGCTTGTTTCATGGCTATGCACCATATAAGGGCGAAATCGCTGGCCGTCGTAATGGTGTGTTGATTTCCAACGATATCGGCGAAGCGGTGGCTTACGCGATGTGGAATTTGGAAGATCGCGGCCCGATGATGATCGAACCCGGCTGGAAGGTCTATCAAGGAATGATCGTGGGCGAGCATACCCGCGAAAACGATCTGGAAGTGAACTTGCTGAAGGGCAAGAAACTCACCAACGTTCGCGCAGCCGGTAAAGACGAAGCCGTACGCCTAACCCCTCCAATCCGCATGACGCTTGAAAAGTCGCTCGCTTATATCCAAGACGACGAACTGCTTGAAGTTACGCCAAAGTCCATTCGCCTGCGTAAAGTGCACCTCGATCCGAATGATCGTAAGCGCGCTGAACGCTCGAAGGAAGCTGTGGCTTAAGGCCAACCTAATGACGGAACGGCTCACCCTCATTCTCGGCGGTGCCCGTTCCGGCAAGACGCGCTATGCGGAGACGCTGATTAAAGCGCTTCCGCAGCCTTGGACCTATATTGCAACGGCCGAAATATGGGATGAGGAAATGCGCGAGCGCATTGCCCGCCATCAGGCCGACCGCAGCGAAAAAGGTTGGCTAACGGTCGAAGCGTCCGTTGAAATCTGGCATGCGCTTGATGTTCAGGCCCCCGTGCTGGTCGATTGTCTGACGCTTTGGCTCACCAATCTGATGCTCGGCGAGCATGATATTGACGTTGCCATTACCCGCCTTGAGCAGGTTCTTGAAAAGCGCACCGCGCCGACTTTTCTTGTGGCCAATGAAGTGGGGCTTGGCATCGTGCCGGATAATAAGCTCGCTCGCGATTTTCGCGATCATGCGGGCCGATTACACCAAAGGCTGGCCGCGCGCGCAGACCGCGTGGTGCTGATGGTGGCGGGATTACCGCT
>DAIOVR010000027.1:0-20832 GCA_036758905.1 Beijerinckiaceae bacterium
GTCCTGCGTAGGGGCGGATGATTTTTCAAAATATCGCGTACGACATCATCGGGCTGGGCTGCCAACAAGACACGACCCATCGAGGTGCAATAGGCGGGCAAACGGCTTCCGGGCATGAGGCTGATCGACATCAGTCGGTTTTGCGCCGCGCGGGCGACATAGACAATTTCCCAATCGTCAATGATCGATACGGAAGTGCTTTGTCCGATTTCAGCCGAAAGTGAGTCGAGCAAAGGCTGAACCATATTGGGTAGCGGCATGGTCGCAAGACACGCCGTTCCCAGCCGCAAAATTCGCGGTGTCAGACGAAAATATTTGCCGTCGTAATCGGCATAACCGAGCTCTGACAAGGTCAATAAACAACGCCTGGACGTTGCGCGGTCAAGCCCGGTTAGCGTCGATACTTCCGCAATCGACAAGCGCGCGCGTTCAGCCGAAAAGGCTTCAATTACCGACAATCCCTTTTCGAGACTGCCCAAAAAATCGGTCGACTTGCGAGTCATGATGTTCACATTTTGAACAAATATCAATTATTGAACAAATTAACTTGACTAAAATGATCGGTCAAGGAAGTTTATGGTCTGAACTACAAACGTGGAATGCGATTGCATTTAAGGTTGTTCGAAGTTTTTTTGGTACAGCTGTACCGCTAGACGATCATCATCCTGAGACAATCGTGTAACCGAGCGATAACTTTAAAATTGAGAGCCAATCAAACTGGCTCCGCCATCAAAGATAATGTTTTTCGAGGGGGAAACTATAGATGTCGAAATTGATACATTTAAATCGTCGTTCGGTGCTGAAAGCGGGCGCAGGCCTGATTGTTGCGCCTACCGTTCTACGTCGGGCCTATGCGGCCGAGCCGTTCCGTATCGGTAAAGTAGGGCCTGTAACGGGTCCAATCGCAGGCTTTGGTGAGGCAACATCGTGGGTTGTCGAGGGCCTTAAGGACGTCATGGCGAAATTGCCTGTTCCTGTCGAGATCATTCAGAAAGACTCGCAGTCAAATCCTAACCGCGCGGCTGAAGTTGCAACCGAATTGATCGAGAAGAACAAGGTCAATCTTCTTCTTGCCAAAGGCACGCCGGACACAACCAATCCCGTCGCTGACCAGGCCGAATTAAACGGCGTTCCTTGCATCACCGATGATGCGCCATGGCAGCCCTATTTCTTCGGTCGTAAGGGCGATCCGGCAAAGCCTTTCAAGTGGACCTATCACGCGTTCTGGGGCCTTGAAGACGTTATCGCAAACTTCGTCTCGATCTGGGACGAATCAAAGGCCGCGAAAGTTGTCGGTGGCTTGTTCCCGAATGATGCCGATGGCAATGCGTGGGGCGACCCGAAGGTCGGCTTCCCAGGTCCATTGGAAAAGGCAGGCTATAAGCTTGTCGATCCGGGTCGTTATCAGCCGATGAACAATGACTTCTCGTCGCAGATCGCAGCGTTCAAAAAGGCCGGTGTTGAAATCGTAACGGGCGTGATGATCCCGCCGGATTTTGCTACCTTCTGGTCGCAAGCTGCCCAACAAGGCTTCAAGCCGAAGGTTGTCACAGTGGGTAAAGCTCTTCTGTTCCCATCGTCGGTGGAAGCATTGGGTGACCGCGGTGACGGTTTGACGACTGAAATCTGGTGGTCGCCGAGCCATCCGTTCAAGTCAAGCCTCACGGGCCAGAGCGCGAAAGATCTGTGCGACGCCTACACCAAGGCGACCGGCAAGCAATGGACGCAGCCGCTCGGCTTCGCCCATGCGCTCTTCGAGTTGGCCTTCGACGTTGTGAAGCGTACCAAGGATCGCAATGATCCTGAGTCCGTTCTCGCGGCGCTCCTCGAAACCGATCTTGATACGATCATCGGTCATGTGTCGTGGAAGGGTGGACCAAACAATCCGGTTAAGAATGTCAGCAAGACGCCGCTGGTCGGTGGTCAGTGGAACAAGACGAGCGGTGGCAAATATGAATTGTCGATCATCGTCAATCCGCAACATGCCGATATCAAGACCAATGGTAAGCTGAAGCTTCTCGGCTAATCACCCTTAAAAGGAGGGGGAGGGTAGATCATTGCCTTCCCCCATTTTAAACACCATGGCCCTTCTTTCAATCAATGCTTTGACAAAGCGATTTGGCGCGCTTCTCGTCACCGATGACCTGTCGCTTGATGTCGCTTCCGGCGATATCCTCGGTATCCTCGGTCCGAATGGTGCAGGCAAGACGACCTTGTTTAACCTCGTCGCAGGCACGTTAAAGCCCGACGCGGGCACGATTGTCTATCAAGGTCAGGATATATCAAATATTGGCGCGTCTGATCGCTGCCGCTTGGGCATCGCCCGATCCTTCCAAGTGCCGCATCCGTTTAGCGGTATGACTGTCTTTGAAAATGTTTTGGTGGGTGCCGCTTTTGGCCGCGATGTGAAAGATCCGGAAGCCAAAGCACTCGCGATTCTTGAACAGACGGGTATGAAATCAAAAGCCAACCAGTTGGCTGGCGGTTTAACACTTCTTGATCGCAAGCGCCTTGAGATGTCGCGCGCCTTGGCGACCAATCCCAAGCTCTTATTGCTCGACGAGATTGCCGGTGGTCTTACCGATAGCGAATGCGCTTCGCTTCTTGCCGCGATCAAAGATGTTCATTCAACAGGCGTCACGATTGTCTGGATCGAGCATGTGGTGCACGCGCTGCTATCCGCGGCGACACGTCTGGTCGTTTTGAATTTTGGAAAAATCATCGTCGACGGGACGCCAAGCGACGTGATGGAAAGCCGCGAAGTGAAGAGCGTCTATCTAGGCGAGGACGTCAATGTCTGAGCCGCTCCTTACCATCGAACATCTCGAAGCCGCCTATGGTGACGCTAGAGCGTTGCACGGCCTTGATTTTTCTTTGAATGCCGGTGAAACGCTCGCTCTGATCGGCGCCAATGGTGCGGGAAAAAGCACGCTCTTAAAATCGATTTGCGGGCTTGTTTCGAATAAAAGCGGACGTATTCTTTTTAAGGGCAAGGACATTGCGGGTCTGCCCGCCAATGAGATTGTAAAGCAGGGTATTGCTTTGGTGCCCGAAGGTCGGCGGCTGTTCCCCTCGCTCTCGGTGGAAGAAAACCTCATCCTTGGCGGCAAAGTTAAACGCTCTGGCCATTGGTCACTTGATACGATCTATTCGCTTTTCCCAATTCTCAAAGAAAAGCGTCACGCACCATCCACGTCGCTATCCGGCGGCCAGCAGCAAATGGTTGCGATTGGCCGTGCCCTGATGTCCAATCCCGATCTCTTGCTTCTTGATGAACTAAGCCTCGGTTTGGCACCTATCATCATCAAAGACATTTATGAATTGCTTCCGAAAATTACGGGTAATGGTGTAACAGCAATTCTTGTCGAACAGGATGTCACGCGTGCACTTCATTCGGCTTCGCATTTTATCTGCCTGCAAGAAGGCCATATTTCGCTTAGCGGTGATCCGAAACTCCATACGCGTGACGCTATCACACGCGCCTATTTTGGAACCTGAGCCATGGATTGGGTCAACGCGATCATTCAAGGTATTTTAATCGGCGGCCTCTATGCCTTATTTGCGGCTGGGCTCTCTTTAATTTTCGGCGTGATGCGCCTTGTCAATATTGCCCATGGCGATCTGATCGTGGCCACTGCCTATCTCGCTTGGGTAATTATCAAGGCAACGGGTGTTCATCCCCTCGTCAGTCTCATTTTTGTTTTACCGATTGCTGCCTTCATTGGCTATTGGCTTCAAATTGGAATTTTTAACCGTGTTCTGGGCAAAGATATTTTGCCTCCCTTGCTGGTTTCGTTTGGTTTGTCGGTGATTATCCAAAACGGTCTCTTGGCGACGTTCACGGTCGATAGTCACAAGCTCAATGCCGGTGTATTTGAAACGAGCAGTTTTGAAATTCTGCCCGGTATTTCCATCGGCTATTTCCCGCTCTTAATGTTTTTTACTGCCATCGCGGTGATCATTGCGTTGCAGTATATGTTCTATCATACAAGCCTTGGCCGTGCGTTTCGTGCCACCAGCGATGATACGGAAGTAGCCCTTCTGATGGGGCTTGATAACCGCAAAGTCTATGCCTGGGCGATGGCGATTTGTTTGGCGGTTGTTGCCTTGGCGGGCGTGTTTCTGGCTATCCGTTCAAATTTTGATCCCTTCATGGGACCGGGTCGTTTGATCTTCGGTTTTGAAGCGGTGATCATCGGCGGTCTTGGCAATTTGTGGGGCACGCTGATTGGTGGCGTGATCTTGGGTGTTGCACAAGGCTTAGGCGCAGAACTTGATCCAGGTTGGCAAGTTCTTGCGGGTCATCTTGCCTTTCTTCTTGTCCTTGCCATTCGGCCTCGTGGCCTATTCCCGAGGATCGCCGGATGAGTGATATTATTTCACGGTCAACGCTTGCATCCAAACTCGCAGGTCTTGTGGCCTTAGTAGCCATTGCCGTCCTCATTGCTGCTCCATGGTGGGGGAGCGTTGCTACGGAACGATTGATCGGCGAGTTTATGGTTTATCTCGCGCTCGCCTCGCTTTGGAATTTATTGGCTGGGTACACAGGTCTGGTATCAGTAGGTCAACAATCTTTCGTTGGCTTCGGTGCCTATATCGTTTTCTCTTTGGCATTGCTCGCGGGCTGGAATCCGCTTTACGCTGTGCCGATGGCGGGCATTGCTACCGCGCTGATTGCTATACCCGTCGCAAAGCTCGTTTTCCGCCTGCAAGGCGCTTATTTTGCGATTGGAACGTGGGTTGTTGCCGAAGTCTTCCGGTTGGGCTTTGCGCAAATGTCAATTTTAGGTGGCGGGTCTGGCAAGAGCATGCCTGCCAATGTTGTTAAACAAATAGCAGAGACAAAATTTTGGCGCGAAGCAACGATCTATTGGTTAGCGATTGCCATCGGTATCGGTGCACTCGCGATGGTCTACGCGCTGCTTCGGTCACGCATTGGACTTGCCCTGACAGCAATTCGTGACAATGAGACGGCATCCGTGAGTTTAGGCATCCGGATCGAACGCGTAAAATATTTAGTTTATGTGTTTGTTGCAGGCATGACGGGCTTGGTCGGAGCGTTATTTGCTCTTCAGAAAATCCGGATTACGCCTGATGCTGCCTTTAGTGTTAATGATTGGACGGCATTTGTAATCTTTATCGTGGTGATCGGTGGTATCGGAACGATAGAAGGTCCGATCTTTGGCACGATTATCTATTTCCTTCTCCGTGAATTCTTAGCCGATCTCGGTAGCATCTATCTTCTCATTCTAGGCGCTTTGGCGATCGGCGTGATGCTCACAGCACCGAAGGGCATTTGGGGCTTTATTCAAGCGCGCTTTAACCTATCGCTCTTCCCGACGGGCTTCCGTGTTCTATCGAAGGACAAATCATGACGCCCTTCGTCTATTCAGCGCTTCCTACGCGGGTGATCTTCGGGCGCGGTAAAAGCGTCGAAGCCGCAACAGAGACCGCTCGTCTTGGCATCAAGCGCCCCCTTGTGATCAGCACCTCACAGCAGGCGGATCAAGCGAGCGCTTTGGTTGAGAAAACCAATGGCGTGGCCTTTTGTGAAGCCGCCATGCACACGCCGCTTGAGGTGACCGAACGCGCGATGGCCGTGATGACGGCCAATGGGTGCGACGGCACGATCGCGCTTGGCGGTGGTTCATCGACAGGGCTTGGCAAGGCGATTGCGTTGCGTACCGATTACCCGCAACTCGTTATTCCAACGAGCTATGCCGGTTCGGAAATGACCAATATTCTGGGCGAGACGGATAAGGGCTTAAAGACCACGAAGCGCGATGCCAAAATTCAACCGGAAACGGTGATCTATGATCCCGATCTTCTGGCGACGCTACCACAAAAATTTGCCGTCACATCGGGACTCAATGCGATAGCGCATGCGGTTGAAGGGCTTTACGCGGTGGATGGTAACCCGATTGTTTCACTGATGGCCGAGGAAGGCATTCGTGCTTTGGCGCAGGCTTTGCCAAGCGGCGTTGAAGGGCATGATGAAGCGCTCTATGGCGCCTGGCTATGTGGTGCAGTGTTGGGCAGCGTGTCGATGGCATTGCATCACAAGCTTTGTCACGTTTTGGGCGGAACCTTCAATCTTCCCCATGCTGAAACCCATGCTGTGATTTTACCGCATGCGACCGCCTATAATGCTAAAGGGGCAGATGTTGCGATGACCAGGATCGCTCGGGCGATAGGTGCGCCTTTGGCTGCTTCAGGTCTTTATGATTTATCCAAATCACTTGGTGCGCCATTGACCCTTAAAGAAATTGGTATGCCCGAGAGCGGACTTGATCAGGCAGCCGATATCGCGGCGGCTAATCCTTACGCCAATCCAATTGCGATTGATCGGCCAGCAATTCGACAACTTCTTGACGATGCCTTCCATGGCAGAAGACCACTTCACTAAGGGAATATAGCGATGGCAGATATTACGACAGACGTGATGATTATTGGAACAGGCCCGGCGGGCAGCGCAACGGCCGCGTTGTTATCAAGCTACGGCATCGATAATTTTCTGATCAATCGCTATCGTTGGTTGGCCAATACGCCACGTGCCCACATTACCAATCAGCGTACGATGGAAGTGTTGCGCGATCTTGGCAAAGACGTCGAAAACGAAGCCTATGATCAAGCGACTGAACAAGATTTGATGGGCGAAAACGTATTTTGCGTGAGCCTTGCGGGCGAGGAACTCGGCCGTATGAAAAGCTGGGGTAAACATCCGCTCTCGCGCGCTGAGCATCTTCTATCCTCTCCAAGCCACATGAATGACTTACCACAAACCTTCATGGAGCCGATCCTGTATAAAGCCGCATGTTCGCGCGGCACGCAGGCGCGTATGTCGACGGAATATATCAGCCATGAGCAGGATGCGGATGGGGTAACGGTAACGTGTCTTGATCGTCTGACCAACAAACACCTTACTGTTCGCTGTAAATATCTCGTTGGTGCTGATGGCGGCAATTCATTGGTTGCTGAACATGCAGGTCTTCCTTTTGAAGGGAAGATGGGCGTTGGCGGATCGATGAATATTCTCTTTCGGGCCGATTTGTCGCGCTATGTCGCCCATCGCCCTTCGGTGCTTTATTGGGTCATGCAGCCAGGTGCAGATGTCGGTGGGATCGGTATGGGCCTTGTTCGTATGGTGCGGCCTTGGAATGAATGGTTGATCGTATGGGGTTACGATATCAACCAACCTGCGCCCGTTGTAGATGCCGCTATGGCCACTCAAGTAGCTCGGCAATTGGTGGGCGATCCTGAGTTGGAAATCGAGTTGATCTCCGCAAACACGTGGACCGTCAATAATATGTACGCAACCAATATGCAAAAAGGTCGCGTGTTTATTATGGGTGACGCGGCGCATCGCCATCCACCGTCAAACGGCTTAGGTTCGAATACGTCCATCCAAGACGCCTTTAATCTCGCGTGGAAATTGGCCTTTGCTGTAAAGGGCAAGGCAGGACAAAAATTGCTCGATAGCTACACTGAAGAGCGTGCGCCCATCGCGAAACAAATCGTTACCCGTGCCAATCAATCCATCGGCGAGTTCGGACCTATTTTTGAATCGCTAGGTATGGATGGCGGCGTCGATCACGATAAAATTCAACGCAATATGGATGAGCGCTGCGATACGGGCGAAAAGGCCGAGAAACAACGTGAAGCGCTGCGCCAAGCCATTGCCTTCAAGAAATATGAATTTGATTGCCATGGCGTTGAAATGAACCAACGCTATCATTCGTCCGCAGTCGTTACCGCCGGGCAAGCTGAGCCCGCTTTCGAAAAAGACCGCGAATTGCATTATGCCCCGACCACATGGCCGGGGGCTCGACTGCCGCACGCCTGGGTATTCTCGAAAGACGGAGCGCAACATTCAACGCTTGATCTGACCGGCCATGGCCAATTCACCGTTCTAACCGGGATTGGCGGCGAGGCTTGGGTTAAGGCCGCGCAAGCCCTAAGCCAAGAGCTTGGCATTCCTCTGGTTGCCCGCGTCATAGGCCCTCGTCGCGATTACGAAGATCATACGGGTGATTGGGCAAGGCTCAGAGAGATCAGTGATTCAGGCTGCTTGCTTGTGCGTCCCGATCATCACGTTGCATGGCGTGCTTTCACTGCAAGTGCATCCGCCCATCAAGACCTCGCTCAGGTCATCAAGAGCCTTTTGGAGATATGAACATGGCTAAATTGGCAAAGACAAAGACAAGCACAAAGAAATCAAGTGCGACGAAAAAACCTGTCGCATCGAAAAAGCGCGACATGAAATATTATTTCACCGTCGAAGACTCGGTGAAGGTTGTGCAAGACCGTGCAGGACCGAAAGCGAATAAGCGGGCGAAAGAAGTGTTCAATTCGCTCGTCAAGCATCTTCATGCCTTTATCAAAGAAGCCAATCCCACGATGGATGAGTGGATGTGGGGCATTAATTTTCTGACCGAGACGGGTCATCTCTCCACCGATTGGCGGCAGGAGTTTATCCTGCTCTCCGATACGCTCGGTATTTCGATGCTCGTTGAAACCCTCAACAATCACAAAATGTCGGGCGAGACCGAGTCGACTGTGCTCGGGCCGTTCTATATCGAGAATGCTCCGAAATATAAAAACGGTGCCAATATCTGCCTCGATAACAAAGGGGAGCCGGTTTGGGTGCATGGTCGTGTGACCGATGCAAAGGGCAATCCGATCAAGGGCGCAAAACTGGATGTCTGGCAGGCCAACGAAGATGGCTTCTACGATGTGCAGCAGAAGGGCATCCAGCCCGATATGAATCTGCGCGGCGTGTTCAAATCCGATAAAGACGGCAATTATTTTTTCCGCTCGGCCTATCCGCGCTATTACCCCATTCCGCATGATGGCACCGTCGGCAGAATGCTGAAATCGCTAGACCGCAATCATAACCGTCCGGCGCATCTTCATTTCATCGTATCGGCTCCGGGCTATGAAAAGGTTACAACGCATATCTTCACGCCCGATTGCCCATGGCTTCAAGATGATGCCGTTTTTGGCGTCAAAGAAAGCCTGATCGCCGATTTCAAAACCGTTGATGATCCTGAATTGGCTGCTGAACTTGGCATGCCCAATCCGTTCAAAATCGTCGAATGGGATTTCATCCTGACGAAATCGTAAGCTCGGATAAAAGGAGCCGGTGAGATGGTAAACAAGATCGCAGAATCTACTGCGGCTGCGATAGCCGATATCAAGGATGGCGCAACCATTCTCGTTGGCGGCTTTGGCACGGCGGGTTTGCCCTTCGCGTTGGTGGATGCTTTGATCGACCATGGCGCGCGCGATCTGGTGATCGTATCCAACAATGCAGGTAATGGTGATACGGGCCTTGCCGCTTTGTTGAAGGCCAAGCGCGTTCGCAAAATCATTTGCTCCTTTCCGCGCCAAACCGATTCTTGGGTGTTTGACGGGCTTTATCGGGCCGGTGAAATCGAATTGGAAGTTGTGCCGC
Organism: Beijerinckiaceae bacterium; assembly: GCA_036758905.1. Classification (GTDB taxonomy): domain Bacteria; phylum Pseudomonadota; class Alphaproteobacteria; order Rhizobiales; family Beijerinckiaceae; genus CAIUPE01. The sequence continues at coordinate 9,455 of DAIOVR010000027.1, forward strand.
AAGGCAATCTCGCCGAGCGTATGCGCGCGGCGGGTGCGGGCATCGGGGCGTTTTATTGCCCCACCGGCTATGGCACCTTGCTTGCGGGCGACCGCGAAACGCGTTCGATCAATGGCCGCGATTATGTTCTGGAATTTCCTATTCACGGTGATTTTGCGCTGATCAAAGCGCTTAAAGGGGATCGCTGGGGCAATCTTGTTTATCGCAAGACAGCCCGCAATTTTGGCCCCGTTATGGCGATGGCGGCGAAGGTCGCCATTGCTCAGGTTGATGAAGTTGTTGAGCTTGGCGCGCTTGATCCTGAATCGGTTGTAACGCCCGGCATTTTTATTCAGCGCGTCGTCGCAGTTGGTATGCAAGCTGCGAAAGTAGCTTAAGGAGAAGATGATGCAAAAGCTTAACCGTGAGCAAATTGCCGCGCGTGTGGCGCAAGATATTCCGGACGGCGCTTACGTCAATCTTGGTATCGGTTTGCCGACAATGGTTGCCAACACCATTTCGGACGAGCGGGAGATTATTCTTCATACCGAGAACGGATTGTTAGGCATGGGGCCGGCGCCCGCGAAAGGTGCCGAGGATTGGGATTTGATCAATGCGGGCAAGCAGGCGGTAACAGCGTTGCCCGGCGCTTCTTATTTTCACCATGCCGATTCCTTTTCGATGATGCGCGGTGGTCATCTCGATATTTGCGTACTCGGCGCGTTTCAAGTGTCCCATATGGGCGATCTTGCCAATTGGCACACGGGCGCAGCGGACGCTATTCCGGCCGTGGGTGGCGCAATGGATTTGGCGATCGGTGCAAAGCGTACTTGGGTGATGATGGAGCACGTCACCAAAGAAGGCCATCATAAGCTCGTGAAAACCTGCACCTATCCTTTGACCGGCAAAGCCTGTGTGTCGCGCATCTATACCGATCTCGCCGTGATCGATGTCACACCGCGCGGCTTTGAAGCCATTGAACTGATTGCGGGCCTCGACTTTGACGAGCTTGTCCGCTTGACAGGCGCACCCATCCTCGATGCCCGGCAAAAAATAGCGGCTTAATCATGCTCAATCAATCTGTCTTTATTTGCGATTATATTCGAACCCCCATTGGTCGCTTTGGCGGCGCGCTTTCAAGTGTGAGGGCGGATGATCTCGGCGCTGTGCCTCTCAAAGCCCTGATGCAACGCTATGCCAAACTCGACTGGCAAGCGGTTGACGAGGTGATCTATGGGTGCGCTAATCAGGCAGGCGAGGATAACCGCAACGTCGCCCGCATGTCGCTGCTCTTGGCAGGTTTGCCGCAATCTATTCCGGCGGCAACGATCAATCGCCTCTGTGGTTCCGGCATGGATGCGATCATCACCGCCGCACGCGCGATTGCAAGCGGTGAAGCCCATCTCATTATCGCAGGCGGCGTTGAATCCATGTCACGTGCGCCCTTCGTCATGCCGAAAGCGATGGAGGCCTTTTCGCGCGCCGCCGAGATCCACGATACCACGATCGGTTGGCGCTTTATTAATCCGGTGATGAAGTCGCTCTATGGTGTTGATAGCATGCCGGAGACGGCTGAAAATGTTGCAGCCGATTTTCACATCAGCCGTGCCGATCAAGACGCCTTCGCTGTTCGCTCGCAAACCAAAGCCGCTGCGGCACAAGCCAATGGCAGGTTGGCCAAAGAGATTACCCCAGTTACCATTCCACAACGAAAAGGCGATGCGCTTGTCGTTGATAAAGACGAGCATCCGCGTCTGACCTCGCTCGAAGCGCTATCGAAACTCTCAACGCCATTTCGTAAAGAGGGATCGGTAACCGCAGGCAATGCGTCTGGGGTGAATGATGGAGCTGCAGCCTTGATTATCGCTTCGGAATCAGCGATGCGCGAGCATGGCCTGCAACCGATTGCCCGCATTGTCGGCGGGGCTACAGCAGGTGTGGCACCTCGGATTATGGGTATAGGCCCTGTTCCAGCGACGCAGAAATTATGTGACCGTCTTGGTGTCAAGCCTTCGGATTTCGATGTCGTAGAACTCAACGAAGCCTTCGCCGCACAAGGTCTTGCCGTGTTGCGCGGGTTGGGGCTTCCCGATGATGCCGCGCACATCAACCCCAATGGCGGGGCTATTGCTTTAGGCCATCCGCTCGGCATGTCGGGCGCCCGCATCACCGGATCGGCCGCGCTCGAACTCAACGAACGAAAAGTCCATCGTGCGCTTGCCACGATGTGTATCGGCGTTGGACAAGGTATTGCAATCGGGCTTGAACGGGTGTGAACCTAAAGAGAGCGTAAAGATCGGAATCGGAAAATGAAATTCGTCACCTTTATCGTTCATGGCCAATCGAAATTCGGATGTCTGGACGGGGAAGATGTTATTGATCTGAGCGCGTTTGACCCATCCCTTCCGTCTGATTTAGGTTCGTTTTTGCGCGCGGGAGGTGATCTCGTCACGCTCGGACAAAAAGCAAAGTCGGCAACACGCGAACATCGTCGCCCATTGGGTTCGATTGAATATGATGTGGTGCTCCCCAGCCCGGGTACGATTTTTTGTTTGGGCCTCAATTATCTTTTGCATGTGAAGGAGGGGCCATATCAGGTTCCCGATTATCCGACGATTTTCATGCGCGGGAAAAGCTCCTTGCTCGCTCACAATAAGCCCATTATGCGCCCGAAAATTTCGGACAAGCTCGATTTCGAAGCCGAGCTTGCCGTCATCATCGGGAAAACGATCAAGCACGCGACCAAGGAAACGGCTTTGACGGCAGTCGCGGGTTATAGCTGTTTTAATGATGCGACGTTGCGCGATTATCAAAAGCGGACCACGCAATGGACGGTTGGCAAAAACTTTGATCAAACTGGAGGCTTCGGCCCGATCTTGGTAACACCGGACGAATTACCATTGGGCGCAAGCGGTTTGAAAATTGAATCGCGATTGAACGGCGAAGTGATGCAATCGGATAATACGTCTAACATGATGTTTCCGGTCGCTGAAACGATTGTCACATTGACCGAGGCGATTACCCTTCAACCGGGTGATGTGCTTGTGATGGGTACGCCGTCGGGTGTTGGCTATGCCCGCACGCCGCCGGTCTTCATGAAGCCGGGCGATGTGTGCGAGATCGAGATCGAGGGGATTGGAATTTTATCAAACCCGGTCAGGGATTTATATTAACCTGCGCGCTGGATGGAATTTCCGATTGGTGCGCTATAGATTTTTGCAGACGTAATTTGTAGCCTCCCTCCGCTACCAAAAAATTAAATTAAAACAATGGCATATACAGTAGGCCGCATCACGCCATCGGCATGCGCCCACCTATTCCCAAAACAAAGTTAGAAAAACCCCAATAACTGATATATAATAAGAGGGTTAGACAATATTTCGATCAAACTCCAAAATGTACGAGTAATCATCGTTATACGTCGTGCCTTGAATTTGAATCTCTATTTACCAAATTCCCGTCAGTTTCCAATTTTTCCAATTGGGCGTAGCGCGTTTTTAGCGTTTAGAAAGGCTTCAAACAGATCATCATATCGCTCTTTGAATCGAGGATCAGGTTCAAAGCTTCGATCAATTGTTGTCATTGAATGAATAGCATCATTAAGCGATGGATGAGCGCCCACACCGACACTGGCCATCATTGCAGCACCGAGGCACCCCACGTCGGAAAAGGCAACTCTATCGAGGGTTCGTCCCAAACAATCGGCCCTGATCTGCGCCCATAGGTCACTCTGAGCACCTCCTCCGGCGTGAAATAGCCGCGGGACCGAAGAGCCGGCTGCCATGTCTAATGAATTCAGTAGCAATCGTGCAGAGAGTGCAACGCCTTCCATGACTGCCAAAGCATAATCAGGTCCCTTTGTCCGGCTATCAAGGCCTATAAAGGCGCCTCTCAATTCGGTATCCCACAAGGGGGCGCGTTCCCCCTCAAGGTGAGGCAAAAATAAAATTGGTCGATCAGAGCGGTCTGCTTCTGAAGCAAGATTGAGAACGCTACCCACATCCAGCCCAACCGTTTCACCCCACCAGCGAATACTGTCACCGCCGCTTTGTGTTGGCCCTGCGCTGACATTCAAACCAGCTGCCGTTGGGAATGTTACCACGCCGGGTGCGCCAATTCGCACTTCGCTCGTAACGGCCAAAATTTCACTGGTACCGCTCATATAAACGCCTTGTCCGGCGCGGTTAATGCCGGAACCAAAAATTCCACTCCAGGCATCCATCGTACCTGCAACAACAGGTGCACGCTTGCCTGATGAACCAAGTTCAAATTCACCTACAATGTCAGTGAATGAATGTAAGGGTGCAAGGCGGCGTCGCGCGCCATCAACCCTTTTAATGAGATCATCAATATAGGCTAGATTAGCACCGACTATAAAAAAGTTTGATATCGGATCAGTAACCTCAACGCCAGCAAAGGCACGAAGACAAAAGTCTTTCGGAGTAAGAACGCAATGTGTCGCTGCCATAATATCTGGCCTGTTATGTTCCATCCACATCATGCGAGCCAGGATATGGCTAGCACCGATCGGCAGCGGCGCGCCCCACCAATCAAACCGTTCTTCGTCCGAAATATTGATGTCGAGAGAATGAGCTTCTGTTGTGGCGCGGTTATCTTGCCAAGTTATCGCGGGCGCCAAAGCATTTCCGGCCGCATCCACAAATATATCCGTATTGACTTGACTGCATAAACCCACTGCTGCAACACGATCCGCCTTTCCACCCGTAACAACATTATCGACTACCTGGGTGATGCCTTTTACCCAATCTTTTGGATCCTGTTCGACAATGCCATTACCGACCCGTTGAGTGGGATATCGATAGGCGGCGTGCGCTATAACTAAACCACTCGCATCGAACAGGCCTGCCTTGACTGTCGTTGTACCAACGTCAATGCCCAAGAAGAGATCTTTTTCAGCCATCTAATCCGCTCCTTAGTTCTTCAAGTAAATTTCGAAGTATCGTTTCGCTTTGAAGGCCCGCCCGTAACGCAGACGAACCTACCACGACCCCGTCGGCTCCAAATTTGAGGGCACTTTCGGCGTGCGCGCCAGTTGATATTCCAAATCCCAGCATGATCGGTGCTGTTACACCAGCTAAACGCAGTTCCGAAATTCTTTCTTTATTACCGTCATCAACGGATATTCTCGGGCCAGTGAGGCCTTGGGCCGCCTGAAGCATTACATATCCATCGGCCTTACGCGCCTCGTTAACGGAGGCATCTACCATGGGCAATTCAATAAATGTTGAAATGGCTACACCTGATTTTCGTGCTTCCGCCTCGATTAACTGTCGGGTTGAAGAATTGGGCGGGGCCACTGCCAAAAGTGAATCGATGCAATTCATCATCTCTGGATCATTAAGAATGGGGTGCATTGGCTCAGCATAAGTCATTAATAGAATTTTTGGTCGCTTAGCGCGACGCTCAAGCCATCGGGCTGCATTTTGAAGATAGGATTTAGGGTCGCCATCGCGGGCCCTGTCCATTGAGGATCGAACATCAGACCCGTCCAGATACGGGTCACGCGCAGGCCAGCCAAACTCTATGATATCGACACCACAGTCCCCATAAAGGTCGATAAGCTGAAGCGGGAATTTGGGGTCACCAATTGGAAAATATACGGAAAGCAAAGGCTTTCCGCCATGCATTACCGGTAAAAAGCCCAATATATTCCGATGAACCTGGTTCATAAAACCGTATTGAAATTTGCCTCGATAAAAGTATTCGTTTTAATTCCGTAACCTAGTTGCGTCCAAGGTCAAGCTAGCTATGATGCCGCTATCGGATATATTTTAAAATCAAACCGAAGGGGAAACTATGATAAATTCGATCAAAAAGGGTTTGGCTGTTTCAGCCATGTTGGCGCTAACGTCAGGTGCGGCATTCGCTGCGGCGAAGATTGCCATTATCACCCCCTATCTCGCTCAGCCCGGAACACAATATTATGTCGAAGCATTCCAAGAGCAAGCAAAGACAAATGGCTGGTCGGTGAATGTCGTAGATACAAAAGGCGATGTCGCAGCCGTCATTAGCCGAATTGAGGATGCTGCCAATCAGAAGGTTGACGCGATCGTTATTAACGTAGATCCATCGCAGGTTACCGCGGGTCTAGAGACGGCGAAAAAGGCAGGCGTGCCAGTTTTTGGAATGGACTCCGGAGCGAACCCGCTTCTCGTGACGAACGTAACCAGCAATGGTTACGAAATGGCAGCTGATACGGCAGCCTATGTTGCGAACCGCATTGGTGGCAAGGGTGGCGTTGTCATGTTTGTGTTCGATGCATTCCCGCCCGTTCAGGTCCGCGGCGTCATCGCCGATACAATCTTTAAGAATAATCCGGACATTAAAGTAATCGACCGGGTAACGCCCGACGTTCAGGATGGTGGCATCGCTGACTCGCGCGCTAAAATGGAAGCTATTTTGGCGGCACATCCCCAGAAGGGTTCGATTGCTGCTGTATGGGCGGCATGGGACCAGCCAGCCCTTGGCGCTCTGCAGGCCATCGAAGCCGCAGGCCGCTCCAATGAAGGTATTGTAATTACGGGTATGGACGCAAATCCACAGGCCCGTGAAGCCATCGCTAAAGGCGGTAACTTCGAAGCCTCCATGTCGCAAGACTTCAAGGGTATAGGCCGGACGGTTGCCGATGCCGTAAAGCGTCAGTTGGCAGGTGAAAAAATCAAGCAAAGCGTAATCTATGTTCCTACAAAACTGATTACGATGGAGAACGTTAAGCAATAAGAGGGCGCCTAAAATATATGTGCTTTTATAAGTTAATTTAGCGATCTATTGCCTCCCAAATTTGGACGATCGAATGTGCGATAGTCTTAAATTTCGGGGGGCAATTATTTGAAACCTAATAGTGGCCTTCTAGTGAAACTACTTTCGATATCGAAGCTTAGGAAAAGCTACGGCGCCACAATTGCGTTGAATGATGCCTCGCTTGATTTGAATGCTGGCGAAACGCTTGCTTTGATGGGCGAAAATGGGGCTGGAAAAAGTACGCTCATCAAAATACTAGCTGGTACTGTTGCCCCCGACGGCGGCGAAATTCATATTGATGGCCAATCAGTAAAATTGACGACACCCATTTTAGCCCATCGGCTTGGGCTAAGATTTATTCATCAAGAATTAAATGTCATTAATTCGCTCAGCGTTGCTGAAAATATCTTTCTTGGACGGCGATATCCCCAACGCTTTGGCTTGGTAAATTGGAAAGAACTACATGCCCAAACCCAAGCCTGCCTCGAGAGGATTGGTATCAGACATATCTCTACTGAACATAGACTTTCTAAGCTTTCGGTCGGAGACCGGATGCTGGTTAAAATTGCTGCCGCTTTCCTTGACGATCCGGCGGCTCCTGCTCGTATTTTTATTATGGATGAGCCGACAGCCGCGTTGGCGTCTGAAGAGTCAGAACGACTCTTTAAAGTGATTGGTGAATTAAAGCGAAAAGGATGCGGTATCATTTATGTTTCGCACCGGCTCGACGAAGTTCTGGCTATAGCCGATCGTATTTCAGTATTGCGCGATGGCGCGGTGAAGGCGGAACTGAAGACCTCCATTGCGACGAAATCGACATTGATCGAGGCAATGATCGGACGCGATCATGTTGAGGCTCAACAGAGCCTTTCTCCGGTTCTTTCGGAATCCATTATTCTTTCTGTTGACCATTTGAACGCGCCTGGCTTGCGCGATGTTTCGTTCGACCTGCACGCAGGCGAAATCCTTGGTGTTGTTGGTCTTGCTGGCTCCGGCCCGGAATTGCTCATAAAGGGGCTGATCAATAAAACAAATGCTGGAATAGTATCCTTAAACGGTCAGCCTGTAATGATCCGTGAGCCAGCCGATGCTTGGAAGCTCGGCATAGCAATTGCTCCTCGTGAACGCCGATCAGAAGGCCTCTTGTTGATGCAGGATATTGCTAGCAATGTTGCCTTACCGCATCTCAACAAATTTAGCCGACTAAGAATTTTTCTAAGCCAAATATTGCAAGCTGCAGTAGCAGAAAAAATGGGCGTTCGGGTTAGGTTAAAAGCCCGTAATCCTCAACAAAAAGTTCGTGAACTTAGCGGTGGAAACCAGCAGAAAGTAATGTTTGCGCGCGCCGTTGCCGGGGATCCTCGCGCATTGCTGCTAGACGAGCCGACGCGCGGCGTCGACGTGGGTGCAAAATATGACATTTATGCATTGCTCAGAGAAATTGCTGCAACGGGCGTTGGTATTCTTGTCGTCTCTTCGGATTACGAGGAGATTATTCATCTGTGCTCAAGAATTGCGATTTTTCGGGGTGGGCGACTGGTAGATATCGTAATGAACAGCGGAATGACTGAACAAGCGTTGTTAGCCTTGTGCTATGGTGAAAGACAGGAACAACAGGCATGATAATGTTACTACGTCGATACGGAACATTGATCGGGATTGCGCTCGTCTTTGTCTATTTTTGGATAAGTTTACCGGATACCTTCGTAACCTCACGAAATCTTCTGAACATTACGCAGCAAATGAGCATGTTGGCTGTGGTTGGATTCACCATGACGGTTGTAATGTCTATGGGTGATTTTGATTTGAGCGTTGGTGCAATGGCAAGTCTCTCGGGTATCATTGCCGGTATTGTATTTGTTTCAGGCGGATCCCCACAGATCGGTATTTTGGCAGCACTTTGTGCTGGCGTGATTGGTGGCGCCTTTAATGGGTTTTTGGTAAGTTATATTGGCATATTGCCGTTTGTTGCGACGTTAGGTTCCATGACGGTTATCAGCGGCTTGGCCTTTCGGCTGTCTGGCGGCAAAACGATTTTTGGTTCAGCTATACCGACAAGCTTTTCAGGCTTCGCGCGCGGTGGCATGGCTTTGTGGCCAACGGAGTTGATTATTCCCAATCTTACCATTGTGGCCCTCGGCGCTCTTCTTCTTATATATGTTCTTCTTGAGCATACGGTTTACGGGCGTCGTCTTTATTCGATCGGCGGAAATGCCGAAGCTGCGCGAATGGCAGGCGTTCGCATAAAGCCCTTGAGGATGGCCGCATTCGCGCTATCAGGCCTCGGAGCATCAGTAGCAGGTCTCATGTATGCGAGTCGTGTTGCTTCGGCTAATCCAACGCAAGGTGCTAGCCTGATGCTGGATGCGATAGCGGCTGTCTTTCTAGGTATGACGATGAGCGATGAGGGCCAGCCGCGCGTGTTATTCACGTTAGCTGGTGTGCTGATCCTTGGAATGCTAGGTAATGGCCTCACACAATTGAATGTCGACAGTTATGTAAGAGAAATGATCACGGGATCGATCATCATAGCCGCCGTTGCCGCAAGTAGTCTGAGCCGAACGCGGATTGGATCGCTTTAAAATGTATAATTGGCCTGATTGTCATTTCTCAGCCGGCGGCAACTAAATTGCTCAAACGGGTTGTAAATATGACTATTCGGGACGCTTGTACGTGAATGTCCGGTTTTGAAAGCCAAGCCGAGCAGCCGACATGCCCTAAATTTACTTTCCACGAGCGTAATTTCAGTCACGCTTATCGATCGGCTAGCCTCTGCAATTGGCCGCTCTTGCGCTGAAAGAGCCATGACCTCCACTTTTCAGAGGGTACAGTGCAATCCGAATAAAACATCTCACTTCTAGTTTGCAGATCTTTGACCAAAATGGATGATCAAAATAAATTATATAAGATATTTCAATATATTATTAGTTGTCCAATCAGAAAATTGGTAGTTCAATTCAGAAAGTGCTGTATAGACCGTAGCCTCCTTCTGCTACCAAAAGATCTTTTAAATTCAGTAGGTTAGCGCGGTTACAGCGTGATAAAACCGTTCCACACGGTTGTCACACAGTTTTGGCCGCTGCGGCCCTGTACGGTTGTCACACAGTTTCGGCTGCTGCGGCTCTGTTATTTTGTGAGATTTGGGCGGGCGGTTTTTCTTACATTTTTGTCTGTGGCGTCGTGTCAACATGACGATTGAGCAGGAACTTGGGTTACTCAATATTTTTCGGTCACCACCACCTTCCACCCGCCAACGTAGCAGACCGCATGCGTGCGATGAGATGGCTGTATTGGCGTTCTATCATCAAGGTGCTGGTGCCCATCTGCGTGGCCAAGAGATGGATGTCCACGCCGCTTTTACTGACGGACGCCGATTCCGGGTTTTGGCCCTCGTGGATGACTTTACCCGCGAATGCCTGTGCCTCGTTGCCGATACATCACTGTCGGGCGCCCGGCTCGCACGCGAGTTAGACGACCTTACCACCAGACGGACAAAGCCGAAGACGATCGTATTCTACAACGGCACGGAGATGACCAGTATGCCCAACCTCAAATGGTGGCAGCAGCCCTATATCGAATGGAATTATCTAGCTCCCAGCAAACCGATGCAGAACGGATTTGTCGAAAGCTTCAATGGCAGCTTCCATGGCGAGTGTCTCAATGAGACTTTGTTCTCGGCGCTTGCTCAAACCCGCGCCGCTATCGCTACCTGGAAAGAGGATTACAATAGAAACCGTCCCCACTCCTCGCTAGGCAACATCACGCCCAAGGAGTTCGCAACAAAAATGACAATGGAAAAAACAGGCCGCTTGAGGCGAGATTGAAAACCCCAAGACTATCCCGAACAATGGAGGGAAGATGGGTCCCAAGTCAGACGGAAGCTAACAACATAAAATAGATAACTACAAAGCACTGTAATTAGTTATTTTTTAATAGGGGATTTGGCTGGGGAGTTGGCCTTGAGGCAACTTAATGATCCGAGTGAATTAGAGTCATAAACCCACTTACCCTCAACCTGTCTTCGGGTTGCAGTATCTGGCATTAATATATAACAAATTACATCATCAGAGGCATCATAAAGCTTATAAATGCCGGCTCCAGGTTGTCCTGCCTCAAATGCAGCTATGTATTGCATTTGAGCCTTTTGCCCTGTTTGCGCGGTCTGAGCAATAGCACTCATAGAAATAAGGCAGGCCAAGTTAACAACAAAAAATTTCAATAATTTCATCATTAGAAACTAATACCTAAACCAGCAGAAGTAACAACTCCACCATAGGTAGTTGTCCCGGCCGCAATTTTAAAAACGGTTGATTGATTTAATCGGATCTGTGCCCCAACCGAAATGGCGCTTGCGCTGACATAATGTCCCACGCCGACCCCGAGATTAAAATTCTTTCCCGGCTCAATCGCGGGGATACCAGCAATTGCGCTTACACCAGCGATACCACGCTGAGCAATTAAATTATTTTCGTTAACCTGAGACTGAAGATTATTGACTTGAGTCTGGATTCCGTCGACTTGGCTTTGGAGTGTCGGTGATGATCCATTAGAATTAGCAATTAATTGATTTACTTGTCCTAGGTTAACTGCATCAGTAGTGGCTGTAGCATTTGCAACATTTTGTAAGCGATTATTAT
>DAIOVR010000028.1:0-20403 GCA_036758905.1 Beijerinckiaceae bacterium
ACGTCAATATTAAACGGCGCCAAAGCGGGTTAAGCGAAGTCTTTAAGCCTGTCCGAGCAAGAACATTATTATATGCCGTTATGATTGCCGCCATTGGCGGTGTGATGACCTATGCTTTGGCCAATCGGGCGCCTTTTACGGTGAATGTCATTCATGACAGGAATCCAATTTTTGTAAAATTATCGGATGGCCATATTCGAAACGGATATACTGTCCGGATTGCCAATATGCTTTCCGATCCGCAGAGCTTCACACTGAGAGTTGACGGCTTACATGAAGCCCATATTGAGATTATTGGGGGCGAAGCTGAAATAGGCGGCTTACCATCGATCACCGTTGGCGCGGATCAAACGCGCGAAATGCGGGTATTGGTTCGTGCTGGCGAAGAGGATGATCGCGAAGGCGAGCCTGCTGGTCTAGAGTTTCAAATTCAAGATATTCACGATGGCCGCACAGCTATTGCGCATGATTTTTTCCGTACACCACACAGTATCCATTGACCCCGAGCCGGTTTGAGGATGACAAAGGAGTTGGTTCAATGAGTGGGATTGCATTAGTGGAACACTCCAAATCTAATTTCCGGCTGACGGGTTGGAAGGTCTTTTTTATTATTTCCAGCTTCTTTGGCGTGATAATGGCTGTTAATTTTGTGATGGCTTATTATGCCATTCATACCTTCAGCGGCATGCAAACGGAAAAGCCTTATGAAAGCGGGCTCGCTTATAACCGTGCGATTTCGGAAGCGAAGGCGCAAGCTTCTCGTGGTTGGCATGTCGATATTCGAATGGAGCGTGCGACCGACGGATCGATCGATATGAATGTAGTACTCAACGATGCGGCATCACAACCTTTAGAAAATTTAAGCGTTAAAGCTGCGCTGCGTTCGCCTATCGATTCAAAACGCGATCATCTTCTTTCACTTATTGGCGCAGGGCATGGAACATATAATGGCGTAACAAGTGCTGAAGCCGGACAATGGGACGTGGAGATCATGGCTGAAAGCGATGGTGCAATCGTGTATCGTTCGATCAATCGCGTCATCATTCACTAGCGAATTAAAAAGGATTTAATTGGGTGTCTACGACTGCCGATTATTCTGCCTTTTTAAGGCAAAGCAATAAAGGCCGGCCGACACTCGATCTGGCGATTGAAGGCATCGTTAGCGCTGATGCCATTGCAACGATAGAACACTCGCTCCGCTTAACGCCTGGCCTTGTAAGCGCACGGCTCAATTTTACAACCCGACGCCTCTCGACCGAGTGGACGGCCCCCGATTGCGATCCAACGCCTGCTATCGAAACGCTTGAACGCTTGGGATATCGCGTTGCGCCTTTTACCTCAGACCGCTCTGAGTCCGATGAGGACAGGCGCACCAAATGGCTTTTGCGCTGCTTGGCCGTTTCAGGCTTTGCAGCCATTAATGTGATGTTGCTTTCGATTTCCGTTTGGGCCGGAAATGTAACGGATATTACGCCGGAAACGCGTGATCTTTTCCATTGGCTCTCTGCTCTTATTGCATTGCCTGCAGCAGGGTTTTCGGGTCAGCCCTTTTTCTTTAGTGCCGCCAATGCGCTTCGCGAGCGGCGAATGAATATGGATGTACCGATTTCAATCGGCATCTCCCTGGCTTTGGGCATGTCTGTTTATGAGACGGCACATCATGCCGAACATGCCTATTTTGATTCAGCCTTAATGTTGATTTTCTTTTTGCTGTCAGGGCGTGTACTTGATCATGCTATGCGAAAGCGCACAAGGGCGGCGGCAGCCAATCTTGCGGCTTTAAGGGTTCCTATTGCGACGCGATTGAATCCCGACGGCACTCATTCAGAGCTTCCATCAGAAGCGCTCACTGAGGGTGATCTAATCCTTGTGAAACCAGGCGAACGCTTTGCCGCTGATGGCATTATCATCTACGGTTCATCCCATATCGATCAGAGTCTGGTCACGGGCGAAACGGCACGTATTAAACGAGTAGAAGGTGATCGTGTTTTTGCTGGAACGTTAAATGGTGAAACACTGCTTCAGGTCAAAATCTCCGCTTCCGGCGAGGCTACGCTTCTGGCCGATATTGAGCGTTTAATTGACAATGCAGTTTTGGCCAAAAGTAGATATGTGCAATTCGCCGATCGTGTGGCGCAAATTTATGCGCCTGTTGTTCATGTTGCTGCCGCTTTAACCGCCATGGTGTGGATTGCGTTAGGTGTGAGTGTTCATGATTCTCTCATCATTGCGATTGCAGTGCTCATCATAACGTGTCCATGCGCTTTGGCCTTGGCAGCACCAACGGTGCAAGTGGTAGTGGCAGGCGCATTGTTTCGCCGTGGTATTTTAATGAAATCAGGTGATGTGATCGAGCGGATGGCAGCGGTCGATACCATCGTTTTCGATAAGACGGGCACTTTAACGTTGCCCGAACCCGGGCTTGTTGATGCTGGCAAATTATCCGATGAGGCGCTCCGTTGGGCCGGACTGCTTGCGCAAGCAAGCCATCATCCGCTTGCGCGCGCTGTGCGGGATTATGCCGTTCATCGCTTTGGTGCGATAGGCGTCTTATCGGGGGTTGAAGAAGTAACGGGCGAAGGCGTGCGCATTGTGCAGGACGGCGTGATGATCACATTGGGCAGCCCTGCCTTTTGTCAGCTTCCCGCGCCATTGTGGCAGGATCAGAATTCCATGATCGCATTTCGCAGAGGGGATGAGGCAGGTTATATTTCAATAGGCCAAGTGTTAAGACAAGACGCGATACAAACGGTTTCTGCCTTGAAGCGGGATGGTTATCGCTTGATCATTTTGTCAGGGGACCAAAAGGGTCCTGTTCAAACGCTTGCCGATGAACTTGGTGTGGGTGAATGGATAGCCGCAGCAAAGCCGCATGAAAAATTGGTCTATTTGGACGGGCTTAAATCTCAAGGTCGAACGGTATTGATGGTTGGGGACGGGTTGAATGATGCGCCCAGCCTTGCGGCCGCTTCTGTCTCGCTTTCCCCCGCAACGGGAGCGCATGTGACGCAAGCAGCAGCCGATGCTGTTTTTACGGGTGATAGGCTTGCCGCTATTCGTGATACACTCCTGTTGTGCAAACGGGGCCAACAGATCATGCGTGACAATTTTTTATTGGCTTTGGTTTATAATCTCATCGCCGTACCGCTTGCTGTGGGTGGGCTTGTAACCCCTTTGATTGCTGCCGCGGCGATGTCTGGCTCATCTATCCTTGTAACGGTTAATGCGCTGCGCGCGCGAACGGTACGAGGTATTTAACGATGACGATCTTGCTCTATCTCGTTCCTGCAGCGCTCGGATTGGGTTTAATGGCCCTTGTGGCCTTCATGTGGTCACTCAAGTCCGGGCAATATGATGATCTGGATGGGGCTGCCTATCGCATTCTCAATGATGATGATGTGAAAGACCGTTAAGATGGCTCGGGTCGATCGATTGAGGACACGCGCGGGGCAAATTTTTTGCAGCTGTGACAGCGATGGACTGCCGCTTGATCTTGATCGATTGCCGGTTGGTGCTGCCATTGGTCGGATGGCCTTTGCATTTGGAGCATCGGTACTATCGCAAGTCCTGACCTTATCGGTGCTGCCCCTAGCGAGCGCACAACTCGCGGTACACTCTTTTTATCTTCCAGTTCCCTATCTTGCTTTGCTTGTGGGTGCTGCGCTGGCAGGGTTTCCGGCATCGATCCTCATGGATGTGTTTGGCCGTCGGGCTGCTTTTTCATTAGGCGCCAGCCTCGGGATTGCAGGTGGTATTCTGGCCGCCTATGCGTTTATTGATCGGCAGTTTTTTCTCCTCATCATTGCGGCGCTCTGGTTGGGCATGGCGCAAGGCTTTGCTCTGTTTTATCGACACGCAGGCGCCATGGCCGGACATGCGGGTGGTTTGGTCTTCGGCGCTGGGGTGATTGGGGCCTTGCTCGGTCCCTTTATCGTCGAGGGATTGACGCAAGCCATCGGGCCTCTGGCGATTGCCTATGTGCTCGGTGCCGCAGGCCTATCGAATTTGATCACGCTCGCTTTGGCCGTGGGATTACCCGCACGCCAGATCGAGATTGAGGCGGAGGCTGCGCCCCACTTACGACCACAGCTTCGTCATTTTTGGGCCGCAACCTTTATCGCGGCCTTGGCCTGGTTTGCCATGACAGGGTTGATGGCACGAGCGCCCTTGATGATGGTCGGATGTGGGCTAGGCTTTGGCATGGTTGCCTCGGCAATGGCGCTGCATTTGGCGGCGATGTATGTGCCCGGCTTTGTCATCGGCCGCTGGATCGCACATAGCGGCGGGATCACGGTCGGGCTTTGGGGCCTTGCTATGATCGTAGTGGGCGGAGCTGCAATGTCTTGGCAAGTTAGCAGCGGAGGTTTTGGCCTAGCGCTATCCATCGCCGGTTTTGGATGGGGTACGGCGACTTTGGGTGCTATGGCCTCTTTACATCGCGATGGCCGTCCGTCAGCGCTTTGGCTCGCGGCGCATGACGGAATGCTGTTTGTCGCAGCAATTGTCGGGGCCGTAGCTTTCGGAAGGTTTGGCTGATCTGCGCTAAGCGGGGATGCGTTTGGATGAAACCCATGTCAAACTAGGGGCCTATTCATATCGGAGAAGGCTTCATGGCGCTGCGTTTTGTAATCTTGCTTGTCTTGGCGGCGCTAGGCGGATCAGCGATCACGGTTCAGGCTGGACTCAACGCCCAAGTCGGTCGGATGCTTGGTCATCCGCTTTGGGCGACTTTGGTATCTTTGACCGTCAGTATTATCAGCATCGTGCCGCTCTTGGTCATTTTTCGGGTTACGCCACCTAATCTCTCAAGCCTCGATAGCGCACCGTGGTGGGTCTGGATTGGTGGCGCCTTGGGTGCTTTCTTTATCACGGTCGCCTTAATGACGGCGCCCGAGCTAGGGGCCGTGGTTTTTGTTTCCGCCGTAGTGATGGGGCAAACCATCGCGTCGATTCTGCTTGATCAGTTTGCAATCGCCGGATTTCCGTCGCGGCCGGTTACGATCTGGCGGGTTGTTGGTGCTTTGCTTGTCGTTATAGGCGTTTTGATCAGCGCCTGGGCGGCCCAAGCGGCCAGTAAATCTCCTGCCGCCAGCTCTATTGCCAGCTCTGAACATTGATCTCTTGACAATTTTCCGAACCCGTGTGGAAATCTTGACCAATTGGTCAAGTTCTGCAGAAGCAGATATTCCGGGAGGGTCGGAACGATGGGATCGATACGGGCGGACGGCATTCAATCGGGTCGGTTAGCACCTTCCGAATATGAGGCAAATTTTTCGGATATTCATGCTCCGCTTTCCAAGCATGAGGCTTTTGTTGAGTCGGAGCGGTGCTATTTTTGCCATGACGCACCGTGCCAGACGGCGTGCCCTACATCGATTGATATTCCGCTGTTCATTCGCGAAATCTCGACCGGAAATGATATTGGTGCTGCCAAAACCATTTTAAACGCGAATATTATGGGGGGCATGTGCGCCCGTGTCTGCCCGACAGAGACGCTGTGCGAGGAGGCCTGTGTTCGCGAACATGCCGAGGGTAAGCCCGTCAAGATCGGCCTATTGCAACGTCACGCCACGGACGCCTTAATGGCGAGTGGTAAGCAGCCGTTCAAACGCGCGCCATCGACGGGTAAAAAGATTGCGGTCATCGGCGGTGGACCTGCAGGTCTTGCTTGCGCACATAAGCTTTCTGAGCTCGGTAATGCGGTCACCCTATTCGAATCAAAAGACAAGCTTGGTGGCCTGAACGAATATGGCATCGCAGCCTATAAATCGACGCATGATTTTGCCCAATGCGAAGTCGATTTTATTCTCTCCCTTGGCGGGATCGAGGTTAAAACAAAGCACGCGCTTGGATGTAATCTCGATATCGCTTCGCTAAGAAAAGAATTTGATGCCGTCTTTGTTGGCGTCGGATTATCAGGCGTGAACAAATTAGGCCTTGAGGGCGAGGCAAACCTAGAAGGCGTTGTTGACGCTGTTAAATATATTGCCGAGTTACGCCAAGCCAAGGACCTTTCGGCATTGCCTGTCGGACGCAATGTCGTGGTGATTGGCGGTGGTATGACGGCGATTGATGCAGCTGTTCAATCGAAAAAACTCGGTGCTGAAACTGTAACGGTTGTTTATCGCCGCGGTCAGTCGGAGATGAAGGCCAGCGCGTATGAGCAAGAGATTGCTCAGACCAATGGTGTAACACTTAAAACATTCGCTCAACCCGCAGCCCTTGTTAGCGAGAATGGTAAAGTTTCGGCAGTGCGCTTTGACGAAACAACGATAAGCGCAGGGCGTCTTACACCAACGGGCGGACACTATACGTTACCTGCCGATATGGTCCTCACAGCCATAGGTCAGCTCTTTGTTCCAGATGGGCTTGGAGGTGCTGATGCTTTGGCGCTTGAGGGTGGCCGGATCAAGGTTGATGCCGAGCGCCGGACCAGTGTGAAGGGGATCTGGGCCGGTGGCGATTGCATCGCTGGAGGTCAGGATCTCACTGTTGCGGCTGTTGAAGATGGTAAGCAAGCCGCTCTTTCCATTCATCACGCGTTAAACCGCTAATCAAGCGAAGGGAAAACAATCATGGCCGATCTTCGCAGTAATTTTTTAGGCATCAAATCTCCCAATCCTTTTTGGCTTGCGTCTGCACCACCGACGGATCGTGAAACCAATGTCGTGCGTGCTTTCAAGGCAGGATGGGGCGGCGTTGTTTGGAAAACGTTGGGGGATGGTGATCCCATCGTTAATGTTAGCGGCCCGCGTTACGGCGCGATCCATAGTTCGGATCGTCGTTTGATCGGTCTTAACAATGTCGAATTGATTACCGATCGTCCGCTCGAAATCAATTTGCAAGAAATTAAAAAAGTAAAACGCGAATGGTCCGATCGTGCTGTTGTCGTTTCACTGATGGTGCCGTGCGAAGAAAAAAATTGGGCTGATATTTTAAAGCGCGTCGAAGAAACCGAATGCGATGGTGTTGAGCTGAATTTTGGATGTCCGCACGGCATGTCCGAGCGCGGAATGGGTGCAGCGGTTGGCCAAGTGCCAGAATATATCGAGATGGTCACACGCTGGTGCAAGAAGCACACGCGTATGCCTGTGATCGTAAAGCTTACCCCTAATATTACCGATATACGTTTTCCTGCGCGCGCTGCGAATAATGGCGGCGCCGATGCGGTGTCGTTGATCAATACGATTACATCGATCATGACGGTTGATCTCGACCAAATGTCGCCATGGCCTGTGATTGATGGTCAGGGAACCCATGGCGGATATTGTGGTCCTGCGGTGAAACCGATTGCGTTGAATATGGTCTCACAGATTGGACGTGATCCTGAAACGCGCAACCTTCCCATTTCTGCTATTGGCGGGGTTACGACATGGAAAGATGCAGCTGACTATATTGCTATGGGTGCCGGCAATGTTCAGGTCTGCACTGCTGCAATGACCTATGGCTTCAAGATTGTTGAAGAGATGATATCCGGTCTCTCGAATTTCATGGATGAAAAAGGCTATGAAACCATCGATGATTTCCGTGGCTTAGCCCTGCCTAAATTTGCCGAGTGGCAACATCTCAATCTGAATTACGTTGTGAAGGCATCGATTGATCAAGACCTCTGCATTTCATGCGGACGTTGCCATCAAGTGTGCGAAGATACATCGCATCAGGCGATCACCAATATGGTCGATGGTAAACGCAAATTTGAAGTGAAAGACGAGGAATGCGTCGGATGTAATCTGTGCGCTATTGTCTGTCCTATTCAAGATTGCATCACCATGGTCCATCAGACCAAGGGTACAGATCCACGGACGGGCTTTGCGTATGACAGGCCTTATGCCAATTGGACGACGCATCCGAATAATCCGGGCGCCCATTCCGCCGAATAGAATGACGCTTTAGATCAGACTTGCGGTGATGTTGATCATTAGCGCAAGTATGGCTGAGTTAAAGGCGAAGGCCGTCACGCAATGGATTAATGTGACGCGCCGCATATCACTTGAAACCGTCGAGACATCGGCGGTTTGTGCGGCGCATGCGATAACAAAAGAATAATACACGAAGTCGCGATAATCGGGCTCGCGTTGCCCAGGAAAAATCAGGCCGCCATGTTGGCCCGATGCATCTGCGCGATAATAAAGATTGGCGTAATGCAGGGCAAAAATCATATGGGTAAAAGCCCAAGAAAGTGCAACTGTTACCGCCGTTATGATGAAGGTAAGCAATAGCGAAGCGCCCTCTGCTTTACCTGCCGCCAACTCCATTACAATTGTTGCAAAGCTGAAGGTTGCACCGAGGAGCGTAATGGCAAGAATGAGCCAATCACCTTCGTCATAGAGCGCCGCACGGCGGCGGCACGTTTCCGTTGTTGACCGGGCGATAAGCTGTGCCGTTGTCGCTAAATAGGTCAGCGTCAAAACATCCCAGCTCAACACGAGACGCGTTGTGAGGCGCCAACCACTTGGTAAAATGACAAACAACACGGCGCCTATGATCAGAGAATAAAATAGACGTTGTCGGGCATGGAGCACTCTCAGCCAAACATGTGCGTTCGTTTCTGGCATGCTCAGTGACCCCGCTGCACGATGAAGCGTGCCGTTGCCCGCAACATATCGGCCTCAGCCCCAAATCCGGCGAGCGCTTCTAAAGCGGTTCTCGCCAGCCGATCCCGTTCAGCCTTTGCATGGTCGAGCCCCATGAGGGCAACGAGGGTTCCTTTGCCCTGCTCGCTATCTTTGCCGGCACTTTTGCCAAGTGTCGCCGTGTCGGCCTCAACGTCCAAAATATCGTCGGCAATCTGAAAGGCCGCGCCGATGGCGCGGCCGTAATCCGTTAGCGCCTTTCGAGTTGGTACCGAGGCCTCACCAAGAATACCGCCCGCCTCGACAGCGAAAAGCAGCAAGGCCCCTGTTTTCATAGCCTGCAACTGTCTGATCTCGCCGGCTTTAAGCGAAAGCGGCGCCTTTGTTTCGGAATAGCGGCCTTCGGCCTCGAGATCGAGGGCTTGGCCACCCGCCATCCCGCCAATACCGGAGGCCCGCGCTAGTCCCATGACGAGGTCCAGACGTACCGTTGCGTCCGCATGAACGGCGGGGCGGGCCATGACATCAAACGCCAGGGTTAGCAGTGAGTCTCCTGCCAAGATCGCCAAAGCGTCGTCATAAACCTTATGGACGGTCGGGCGCCCGCGGCGCAGATCGTCATTGTCCATGGCGGGCAGGTCATCGTGAACAAGCGAGTAGCAATGGACGAGTTCGAGCGCCGCGCCAGCCAGCAGGGCGGCTTGGGCATCGGCGCCGCATAAGCGCGCGCTTTCGGACAATAAAAAGGGTCTGAGCCGCTTTCCGCCCCCGAGGGCGCCATGGCGCATGGCGGCCAATAAGTTTTTGGGACGGGCCGTTTCATTAGGGAGAGGAAATTCGGCTAAAATTCCATCGAGAAGCGTTTCAATGGCCTCACCAGTGGCCATTAAGGCGGTTTGAAATGATTTTTCTTCTAGGCTCATGGTCAATTTCGTCCGTTTTATAGAGTTGGACTTGCCTGATGACGTAGCGTGGGTCAAGTTCTCCGGGTGACGGCGTTATTTTTAGACGATTAATCCGTGGTTTGGTCTAGCCATTCCCGTTTAACCTCTGTATAAGCCGCCCTTCAGAATTCAATCTGGCGTGGACTTTCCGCGTCTAAATATTCGACACGGAGTTTCCGATGGCCGTTCCTAAACGCAAAACATCCCCTTCCAAGCGCGGTATGCGCCGTTCCGCTGACGCTCTTGCCGCCCCGACCTATGTCGAGGACAAGGACTCGGGCGAGTTGCGCCGTCCGCATCACGTCGATCTCAAGACCGGCATGTATCGCGGTAAGCAGATTTTGAAGGTCAAGAAGGAAGCTTAATCAGCTTTCTGGCTTTTCAGCTTAAAAAATCCCGGCTCAAAAGCTGGGATTTTTTTTATCCATTACGCTGCATTCATCCGATGTGCGTCAGGCGAAGTATGCCTGCGCCTTAACCGCAGTGTAAGGCTGAACGGAGTGGGATTGCCGATAGGCGGCCGCTCCATATTCCGGTGCCGCTCGGTTTTTCAGCCGCATTTCCGGGTTATTTGACCGCATAGCAATCAAATGCGCCAAGAACCGCGCATCGGGCCGCAATCTATAGGCGGTACTTTGGGCGCGCGTTGTATCGGATTGCCCATAGGGGACCAAGCTCTGAGAGCCGCTCATGCGATTTTTCCCGGATCTAAGGCCAAGACGGCCTTTCAGATGCGGAGCGCTATAGCATGCCCTGTTATAATGGTTAACGTAAGGTTAATATATAATTTTTAGATATATCTAACGGTTTATGTAATAATGATCCGCTCTATCGCCCGAGCTTTTCGAGGCGCTTTTGCATTTCCGCTAGTTCTTTCTTCAATACATCAATGTCTTCATCGCCAGTTTTTGTTGGTGCGGCTTCAGAAGCCTTATCCGGAGCGCTTGGCATTTTGCTAAAGGGTAAGAACATAGACATGGCGTTACGGAACATGTCCATGTTTTTCTGCCCGAATTCTTCCATTACCCCGAAATTTTGCGCGCCGAAGGCGTTTGTCATTTGATCGCGGAATTTTTGCTGATTTTCGGTCAGCATCTGGATGGAGTGTTCCAGATAGCTCGGCACCATCGCCTGCATGCTATCGCCATAAAAGCCGATCAGCTGGCGCATAAAATTGATCGGCAAAAGGCTTTGACCCGTCTTCGCTTCTTGTTCGAAAATAATCTGGGTTAGCACCGGACGGGTAATATCCTCACCCGATTTAGCGTCAATCACGGCAAAATTATCACCGCGCTTTACCATTACTGCAAGATCATCGAGCGTCACATAGGTGCTCGTGCCCGTGTGGTAGAGGCGGCGATTTGCATATTTTTTGATAATGGTCGGTTGTTCTTTATCGGTCATCAATGCATCAACTCGTAAAAAGTGTCTCGGATTTCAATGGATCAACGTCTATCCATTCGATCGACACTGCAAGTGGACAGTAAAAATCGATGGAATGCAAGCTATTCGCCTTATGGCGTAATCCTTAAGCGATCCAGCAAAAGACCCAAACTGACTTGACGAGCGGCGTTCAACTCGCAATGAAGTGAGGATGATGAGGTTTAGCCGTTTATCCTAATCGACCGCTCCGGCTTGATTGGGTACGGCCTCGAAGGAGGATAGAGCATGGCATCTCCCGATATTGTGATTGTTGGCGCAGCGCGTACCCCTGTTGGCTCTTTTAATGGAGCGCTTTCCACGCTTTCGGCTCACGAGCTTGGGGCCATTGCCATTCAGGCAGCCCTTCAACGCGCAGGCGTTAATGCCGCGGAAGTCGATGAAGTCATTTTAGGTCAAATTCTTGCCGCGGGTCAGGGCCAAAATCCTGCCCGTCAAGCCGCGATGAAGGCCGGTGTGCCGCAGGAAGCGACAGCCTGGGGTCTCAACCAGCTCTGCGGATCGGGCCTTCGTGCTGTGGCCATCGGCATGCAGCAAATTGCCAATGGTGACGCGAATGTCATCGTGGCGGGTGGTCAAGAATCGATGTCGCAAGCCCAGCACACCGCTCATCTTCGTAACGGTACCAAGATGGGCGATTTGAAATTTGTCGACACGATGTTGCGTGACGGCCTACTCGATGCGTTCCAAGGCTATCATATGGGCATCACGGCCGAGAATGTTGCGACGAAGTGGCAAATCAGCCGTGACGAGCAAGATGCGTTCGCCGTTGCTTCGCAAAACAAAGCGGAGGCCGCGCAGAAAGCCGGAAAATTTAAGGACGAAATCACGCCTGTTACGATCTCGACTAAGAAGGGTGACATCGTCGTCAGCGATGATGAATATATCCGTCACGGCGCAACGCTTGATAGTCTCACCAAGCTCAAGCCCGCATTCTCCAAAGAGGGAACGGTTACGGCCGGAAACGCTTCGGGTATCAATGACGGTGCGGCTGCCTTGGTATTGATGACAGCAGCTGAAGCCAATCGTCGTGGTTTGACGCCGCTTGCCCGTATTGCCTCTTGGGCGACGGCAGGCGTTGATCCTGCGATTATGGGTTCGGGACCGATCCCTGCAACGCGTAAGGCTTTGGAAAAGGCGGGTTGGAAGGCATCCGATCTTGATCTCGCCGAAGCCAATGAGGCTTTTGCTGCTCAAGCAATCGCTGTTAATCGCGATCTCGGTTGGGATACAGCTAAGGTAAACGTCAATGGTGGCGCGATTGCGATCGGTCATCCGATTGGCGCATCAGGTGCTCGTGTTTTGGTGACACTGCTCCATGAAATGCAAAAGCGCGATGCCAAGAAGGGCTTGGCTACGTTGTGCATTGGTGGCGGTATGGGCATTGCCCTCGCCGTTGAACGATAAGTCATTTTAGAAGGCCGGGATAAAAATCCCGGCCTATTCACTTTAAAGGGAGAAGCTTGATGGCACGTGTAGCATTGGTAACGGGCGGGTCTCGTGGAATTGGCGCGGCGATTTCAATCGCGTTGAAGGCAGCCGGATATACCGTTGCCGCAAATTATGCCGGCAATGATGAAGCCGCCGCTGCTTTCTCAAAAGAAACGGGTATCGCGACCTATAAATGGGATGTTTCAAATTATGATGCATGCGTTGAAGGCATTGCCAAGGTTGAGGCAGCCCATGGCCCCGTTGATGTGCTTGTCAACAATGCGGGGATCACGCGGGATTCGATGTTCCACAAAATGACGAAGGATCAGTGGGATCAGGTGATCAGCACCAATCTCTCGTCACTCTTCAATATGACCCGTCCGGTGTGGGAGGGCATGCGTGCTCGCAAATTTGGCCGCGTCGTGTGCATCTCGTCGGTGAACGGACAAAAGGGTCAATTGGGCCAAGTCAATTATTCCGCTTCTAAAGCGGGCGATTTGGGCTTCGTTAAAGCGCTTGCGCAAGAAGGTGCACGTGCTGGCATCACCGTCAATGCGGTGTGCCCGGGCTATATCGCTACCGATATGGTAAAGGCTGTCGATCCTGCGGTTGTCGAGAAGAATATTTTGCCGCACATCGCAATCGGCCGTTTGGGCGAGCCTGAGGAGATTGCGCGTGCGGTTGTTTTCCTCGTGGCCGATAATGCCGGCTTCATCACGGGTTCGACGATCTCCGCCAATGGCGGCCAATACATGATCTGAGGAAGTGTGAAGCGTTCAACGGCGACACTGACAGGCTTCGGGGCCATTCTTCTTTGGTCTTCGCTTGCTTTAATGACGGCGGCATCGGGTACGGTGCCGCCTTTTCAATTGGCCGCGATGACATTTCTGGTGGGAGGACTGATTGGCCTGCCCTTTTTATACCGCCATCCGGATGGTTTTAAGCTTCTTTCACAACCCCTTCCGGTGTGGTTGCTCGGCGTTGGTGGGTTGTTTTTATACCACGCCATTTATTTTGCAGCGCTACGCTTAGCACCTCCCGCAGAGGCGGGATTGATCGCGTATTTATGGCCCCTTCTAATCGTTCTGATGTCGGCCTTTTTACCGGGTGAAAAACTCAAAGCCGGTCATGTCATCGGCGCGATTTCCGGATTTCTGGGCGTTGCCCTTTTATTATCCGGCAAAGATGATGGGCTCGGCTTTAGTGGCCAGCATCTCAATGGTTATCTCTTGGCATTTTTATGTGCCTTTATTTGGTCGGGCTATTCCATTTTATCCCGTCGCTACAAAGACGCGCCAACCGAAATGGTCGCTGCCTATTGCTTGTTGACCTCATTCTTATCTTTCGTCGCGCATCTCTGTTTTGAGCAAACCGTTTGGCCCGATACGCACAGCCAATGGCTTGCCATTATTGCTCTGGGTATTGGTCCGGTGGGCGCTGCGTTTTACCTATGGGACAGAGGTGTTAAGCAGGGCGATATTCGCTTACTGGGCGTCTTGTCCTATGCCGCTCCGGTTTTATCCACGCTGTTGCTTGTGATTGTTGGCTTTACCGAGGCGAGCCTCTCCTTGGGAATTGCGACTATGCTCATTGTCGGTGGTGCGCTTTTAGCCAGTCGATCTAATCGCTAGAGCCGTAAGGCGTTGGATTGCACTTGCTTGATCGGGCGTAGCAGCGATTCAAGAATCGTCCGGCGACCCGTTAGAATATCAACCTCCGCCAACATCCCCGGCGTTACTGGTTTGCCCGGGCCAAAATCTTTTGCGGATGCCTCTAGCCGAACGCGAAAATAAGGCTGACCTTTTTCGTCTTGTAACGCATCGGCTGAGATATCGATCACTTTTGCATTCAGTCCGCCATAGGTTGAAAAATCATAGGCGCTGACCTTGATGACCGCTTTTTGACCCGGCCAGATTTCAGCGCGATCATTGGGCTGAACGCGCGCTTCAATAGCGAGACCAGCATCGCCGGGAACAATTTCAACCAAAGGTTCACCTGATTTAACTACACCACCAATGGTTGATACGTGGAGCTTGTTAATGATCCCCGTCATGGGCGCCACAACATCTGAACGCGCGCTTCTATCCTTAAGTGCCGCAATCGTCTCTTCCAGTTTTGCGATTTGCAATTCGGTTTCAGAACGCTCTTTATCAGAGTCAGAGCGGAAGCGTGATTTTGCTTCCTCCATGCGGCGCGATATTTCACTCATAATTGCTTCGTCGCGTGGGATCTCATGCACCAAGTCGGATAGTCTTTGTTCAATCTGTTGCAGAGAGCGTTCATTATCCAAGAGATCATTCGTCGAAAACGCGCCGACAGAATTGAGCTTTCTTAAATTACTGACCCGCTTATCTACCAATTCTCGCTCACGAATTGTATTGGCCCACCGTGAGCGTGCCTCGGATAGATCGAGCGATTTCTGTTTATATTGGTCCTCCAATATGCCGACCTGCGCCAGCAAGGTCGCGCGCTTGCCGTTGAAAAACTCCCGTTCGCGTTCAACAATTTTCGGAATATCATTTTCCAATTCGTCCGGAAAAACGAGCGTTTCGACATCGCGTACTTCAGCTGTTAGTCGGACCATACGAGCCTGCTTGGCTTTCATATCGATGGTGGCTTGCGCCAATTCTGATCGAGAAAAACTATTATCAATCCGCAACAGTGGCGCGCCTTGATTGACGCTATCTCCCTCCCTGACAAGAATTTCCGTCAAGATACCGCCTTCAAAATGCTGAACCGTTTGAACTTGCGATTGAGGAACGATTTTCCCGAAGCCTCGAATGACGCGGTCAATTTCGGTGTTTGAAGCCCAAGCGAGTAATGCGACAACTGAAATAGCAGTCAGAACGACAAAGCTTCGCGAGGCTCCCAGAATAATTTTATGGGATTGCCGCGGATAGGGAATCGGCCCGGTTGTGCCCATTTTTGGGCCAGGCGGTACAATCTTATCTTTAGGAAGTTCAACCATAGCGTTTAAAAACCTAGACCTACACTTTCGAAAGAAGTGTTCATATTTAATAAAATAGAACCGACTATTCCAAAAATCGTTAAATTTATTCGATAATTTTTCATTTTATTTAATATTTTACATATATTACGCTACGGCAATATATATCGTCGTTTGCCTCTAAAGTATTATCGTTGCGGAATTAAGGCAGAATATGTCTGTTTCACCATCAAATGATGATCCCGATAGTGCCAATTCTTCCAAAGAGGGCGCATCGGTCATCCCTATCGCCACACCGCCATCGCGGATGCTTCGGCTCGCGCCAAGCGATGACGGGCGGCAATCGAGTGGTGACGAACCGATCCTCGCGGCTGAAATCGTGGATGGTTCGGCTTCACCTTCCGCCGAAGAACCACAGCCGAGCAATGAAGCGCCCGGTAAGATGTCGATTATTCGCGCGCTCGATTATCTGGCAGGCCAATGGTTTGACCAACCTATTGATCTCACGCGTCCGGATACGACGATAGAAGCGCTTTCGCCAGAGACAGCGATTGCCTATGCATCGGAACTTGGATTGGAGCTTGTTCCCCGAAACGGTCGGCTGATCCAACTACACGAAACCGATTTTCCGTGTCTTGTCATTGACAGGGACGGCCAATGCCGGATCCTCCTTCGAAAGATTAATCGCTGGGCTTTCCTGTGCCGTACCGTGGATCGCGATCTTCCGATTGATCGCAAGCATGTTGAGTCCACCTATTCTGGATCGCTATTTTTGGTCCGTCCAATCGATGAATTTGCAACACGATCCCCGCATGGTGGGGTCGATGAGGATGCGGATCATTTGGATGATCGCCCGATTGATTCCGTGATCGGTTTCCTTGTTTCAACGATGTTGCGCAAGCGGCCTGGCGCACTCACGCAACTTGCTGTCGCGGGTGCCTTAAGCAATTTCTTGCTGGTGCTTGTCCCTATTTTTTCGATGGCGGTTTATGATCGTGTGATCCCCCATCTGGCCTATGAAACACTCTGGGCACTAACGATTGGTATTGTCATCGCGCTGGCCGCCGATCTCGCACTGCGTCACGTGAAAGTCAGGCTGATCGATTCCATTGCTGCTGACATCAGCCATGTTGTTCAAGTGCGGTTCTACCGCCGATTGGTGCATGGGCGAATGGTTGCTATGCCCCGCACAGGCGGCGCCTTAGCCCAAACGATCCGGGATCTAGAAAGCTATAGCCAATTAATTCCGATGGCTTTTCTATCCCTTTTTGTCGACGTGCCCTTTATTTTTATCACGTCGATCATACTCGCTGCGGTTGCAGGTACTGTGGCGCTCGTTCCTTTGGCTGGAGCACTCATCGTCGGAGCCGTCTTTGCCATCGCGCATTTTGCCAGTCGTTCACGTCTGGCTCCGTTTTTGGTGCTGATGCGGCTTCAATCCAATTCCGTTATCGAGACGATCGAAGGGTTGGAGACGGTTAAGACGACGACGGCTGAATCAGCGCTGCTTAACAAATGGGAACGCCTGGCCGATGCGACCGCTTATGGCAGCCATATGTCCCGACTTGCCCATGCTTTCGCCCAACAATGGACGATGTCGATTAGCCAAGCCATGACGGTCGCTACTCTTGTCTTGGGAGTTTATGAGATTAGCCAAAACGCTATGAGTGTCGGTGCATTATCGGCAGCCACAATGCTTGTTGGCCGGCTTATCGGTCCTATCACTCAATTTGTCGCGCAATCCCAGAGGGTGATTCAGGCCCGCAAAACGCTTGAACCTATTCGTTTTGTTCTGAACGCTCCTATCGAGCGTGCCGGTGATAGTGGTTTTGCAGGAAATCGAAAGATTCTTGGAAAGCTCGATTTTATCAATGTGCGTTTTACCTATCCCGGCTCGCCATCACCAAGCCTACAGGGGATCAATTTATCCATTAGGCCGGGCGAGCGCATTGGCATTATTGGGCGTGTCGGTTCGGGAAAGAGCACCCTCTTGCGCTTAATCGTCCGTCTGCTTGAAGCAGAGGAAGGCGCCATTCAGCTGGATGACAGTGATATCCGGCAATTTTCACCGAGAGATATTCGTCGGCAAATTGCCTATATGAGGCAAGATTCAAGCCTCTTCGACGACACTTTGCGGGCTAATCTTTTCTTTGGGCTTGAAAAACCCGACCAGCGTTTGGTTGAGCATGCATTAGCGATATCGGGCGTGGCGAATTTTGCCGCAAAAAATGCCGAGGGCTTTAGTTTCAGGGTAGGACCCAGGGGCGAAAGATTATCAGGCGGAGAAAGACAAGCGGTCGGCCTTGCACGCGCAATGATAGGCGATCCAAAAATGCTACTTTTAGATGAACCAACTGCAGCGATGGACAATACGATCGAACGTCAGATTATAAACGGCATAACGCCTTGGCTTCATGGCAAAACATTGATTGTTGCGACCCATCGAGCGGCTCTTCTTGACCTCGTAGATCGAATTATCCTGATGCAGGACGGGCGAATTGTCGCCGATGGCCCCAAGGAGCAGGTCTTACGAAATCTTAAAGCAGGGTAAACCTAATCCCTTAGATGCTTGTCTTTAAATGCATTGTAAATTGACGTTAGGTAATCTAAACTGACCCGATGTAAATTTTAGCGGGTACTAATTCGGGTATGGCGGGCGAAACAGACAGTGACGACGTGAATTATTGGCCAGGCTTCGTGGACGCATTGTCAACGATGACGATGATGCTCATCTTCTTGATGATGATTTTGAGTTTGGTTGTCGTGAATATATCGCAATCATCCTCGAAAAGTCAGATCTTGGCGATCGCGAAAGCGGCTAAGGTCGATAGTAGTGGCGCACCGATCTCTATCGACAAAATGACCGCGCAAATTTTAGAAGCGCTATCTCGCAAAAGCGATCCGCCGAATACAAATTTGCCGGTAACAGAAACAAAGCCTCAGCAAGAAACATTTATTGTTGAGCCAAGTGCGCTTGCCAAAATTAAAGAAGAAAAGAGCTTTTCGATAGAAGAAGGACAAAAAATTGCCTCTCATGGCGTGAATGATTCTTTAATATCCAACGGACGATCAGCAACCGCCGGTACCGCTAATAATATTGGCGACGCGACTGTGCCTGCGAATAATCCACCAAAGAGTTCGCAGACAGCGGAATTAGAACCAGAAGCAGGAAGCTATTATTTCGCAACGTCGGAGAAAAATCCGGATACTAAGAGAATCGTATCACGCCGCCCAGCAGATCTTCGTCCATTTGGTGGTTCTACCGATGTGAAGACAAATAAAGCTCTCGTCACCATCGAATACCAACCACACGCGGTTCGTGTTGATGAATCCAGCGCGTCAAAACTTACCGAACTTGTCTCAGCTCGTAAAAATGAATTGGTGGATCGTACGATTCAAGTCCGTGCTTTCGCCAATGTACAAAATGGTAATGTGACCGAAGCGCGCCGGTATAGCTATTACCGAGCCATGGGCCTCCGTCAATTTTTGATCGATGCGGGATTTCCATCTGATCAAATTCGCGTTGGAATTGAAGACATTACCAACCAAGATTTATCGGACATTGTCGAACTTTTTATACTTTAATTATGACGGGTTTAGTGAACTATGAAATCATCCAATATGACACGTGATGCGAATTCCTTAAAAACGATACAAATTGAGTTGCTCAAGTCATGTGTCGTTATTGGTGCGATTTTGGCCTTGGCCCTTTGGCAATCTGAATTTGCTCTTAATGGCATCCGCGCGCAGCCTGCCTTGAACTTGGCAATTATCGGCGTGTTTCTCTTTGGTACGGCCAAAGCGCTTATATCAAATTTCTATCTGTTTGGTGAGTACAAGGCCCTCCAAGCGATGAAGGAAACATGGGCTGATTTCGATGAAATGGAACGCTCGGGTGATCATGGTGGTGTGCTTCGCCTGATGCGAGCGGCAGAGCCCGCAAAACTATTTAGCCTGCCAACCATTCTAGGACCCATTTACGAAGATGTGATGGGCGAGATGTTAAAAACCCGCGCCTTGCGGGCATCTCTCACCCAGCGCAATACCTTGATCGCAGCCATCAGTGAAGGGATTAGGAATGAGAGGTCGCTGGTTAATTACATAACCGGTACTTTGATTTTGATGGGTCTTATCGGCACCTTTATCGGCCTCATGGAAATGGTCGCGTCCGTTGGCGGGATTATTGGCGGATTGAATGAGGCTGGTACGGGATCGGAAGACGCAATTAAAAATGTATTGCGCGATCTTCAAGCCCCATTGACGGGTATGGCGACAGGCTTCTCGGCGTCACTTTTTGGGTTATTCGGATCATTAAGCTTAGGTTTGATTGCACGTTTCGGCACAACGGCTGCGAATTCGATTAAGCGCGAATTTGAATCATGGCTGTCGCGCATTAGTAACCTTGAAGCGCAGGGTACTGGAAGCGCCAGCAGTGCGGCGACAGTGGATGGCACTACGGTGGCTATCGCCGGATCTCTCCTTGGCGCCTTCAGAACAACCCAAGGCCTTATCACCCGAAGTGCCGAGGTTATGAAGCGATTGGGTGAGCGCCAAGAAACGCAAACGGAAGTGTTGGCAAAACTTGTCGAGCAGGTTGAAGGTCTTTCCATCCGGCAAGGCCAGACGATCACGCAGCTAAAACGCGTTGATATGATTGGCGACACTCTTGATAGCATGCGCGAGGAAGCCATTCTTCGCGATCGCGCCGCGTCAAATCGCTTAGTGGAAGGTATTGGTAGGGTATCGCAAGTCATCGAGAATAGCCGTATCGACTTGTTTGATGCCGTTCAAAATGTAGCCGAACAGGTTCGCGGTACAGAGCGTTTGGGTCATGTTCTCGAATTGCAACAGAATCGAGGCTTTGAGGCTATTGCTCTTGAGCTGTCGACGATTGCTGCCGCAGGCAATGAACGCGGGCGAATATATTCTGAACATCATAGCGAAGTTGAAAAATTAATTCGCACATCGCTCCGGCCATTAGACGTCGGCACTGTATCGGATCAATTAGCAGCATCGGTTGATGAGCGTTTAGCCGCAGGCTTCGGAGCTGTTGCCGCATCCTTTGATG